>DYMC01000048.1 GCA_020721745.1 Lentisphaera sp.
CTAGGGTTCTGTGTTAAAAACCTTTATAATTATTGGTCGTTCTTTTTGGTTGCGGCCACAGGCCGCCTTGGATGTAAAGATTCACTGAAGGACGTCCTTCAGTGAATCTTTACCCTTGAGGCGTGCTGCGATTTCCGCGGCGGCGACATCCGCCTGGATTTCGACCTGCGAGCTGTCCTGCATGTTCTTGAGGACCACGCATCCGCGCTGTATTTCGTTGTCGCCTCTTATGACTGTGAAGATGGCGCCCGACTTTCCGGCTGCGCGCATGGCGGATTTCATGCTTCTGTCCTCGAAGTCCGCGACGGCCGCCACGCCTGAGGCCCTGAGGCTCTGCGCCAGCGAGAAGTTGAGCATTTTAGCCTGCTCTCCGATGGAGACGATGAAGACCGGGGCGCTCCGCGGGGTGGGTATTGCTCTGGCTCCTTCGGATTTTGCGGCCATGATCAGGCGTTCGACTCCACATGCGAAGCCGACGCCGTGGACCGGGTTTTTCGCTCCTGGCGGGACTATTTCGTATCTTCCTCCTCCCGCGATGGCGTTCTGTGCGCCGAGTCCTGAGTGGACCACCTCGAAGACGGTGTGGGCGTAGTAGTCCAGGCCTCTGACGAGCCGCTGGTCTTTTTCGAAGGCCACTCCCTGTTTTGAAAGGATGTCGAGGCATCTGGACAAATATGAGCGGCTTGTCTCGGAGAAGAGAGCATCGAGGGGCGGGAGGCTGGAGATGACCTGGCAGCAGGCTGGATTTTTGCAATCGAGGATGCGCCAGACATTTCTTTCGTATCTCCTGTGGCATTCCTCGCACAAGGAATCGAGTTTTTCTGCCAGGATTTCGCGAAGTTTCGCCCCCGCGCCGGCCCTGTCGGCCACGTCTCCCCGTGTGTTGATTTTGAGCGAGGCGTTGGCGATGCCTATGCGTTCGAGGAAATGCGTCAGCATGGCGATGCATTCGGCATCGAGTTCTGGCGAGGGAGCGGATATGTTCTCAACTCCGATCTGGTGGAACTGCCTCTTGCGTCCTGCGGCGGGTCTTTCGCCCCTGAACATGGGGCCAAGATAGAAGACCCTCGGATTTCCGCCCTGCTGCGCGGTGTCGGCCAGCGCCCTGATTATTCCTGCGGTCCCCTCGGGGCGGAGGGTAAGGCTCCTGCCCCCTCTGTCTTCGAAGGTGTACATTTCCTTCTGGACGACCTCGGTCTGCTCGCCTATTCCCTTGGAGAAGAGTTCGGTGTATTCGAAAATCGGGGTTCTGAGTTCGGAATAGCCGTAGAGGGAGAAGACATCCCCGGCGTTTTTCTCGATGAACTGCCAGGATGCGACTTCCCCGGGCAGGATGTCCTCCGTTCCGGGAGGAGGATTGAAAATTCCCATCTTGGACTACGCGGTGGTGAATTGTTTCAGCTTGTTCGGCGAAGACTGCGGCCTACTTTTTGGCTGCCGCCCTCTTGATTTTCGACGGCTTGATCTGCTCGACTCTGCTCTTGAGCTCCTTGCCGGATCTGAACTTGACCACCACCCTTTCAGGTATCACCACTTCGTCGGACGGCTTGTTTGGATTCCTGCCCGGGCGGGACTTGCGCACTTTAAGCTCGAACACACCGAAGTTCCTGAGCTCCACTCCCCTGCCGGCGGCGAGTTCATCCGACAGATAGTCCAGAGTTTTTTGGACGACACCCAACACCTGCACCTGGGTAAGCCCGGTCTCGGATGCGATCTTCACGACAAAATCCCTCTTCGTCATCTTGCCCGTCTCCATCTGTTTTGATTTAGAAATTCCAGCGTAACTATATTGCGGACACCGCCATATGCAAGTGGAGAAATGAAAAAATCTTTCCCTTGGGCGATTCCAGTAAAACGGCTTGATAATCAGGCTTTTTCGTGTAATAATACCTCCTTGCGCACATTGCGTTCAAACGAGGGAGTTCTTCAAGCCATGCCAGAGAACGGAAAGGATAAATTCTCCTTCGAGACAGCTCCGGACAAGATTGGGGGGGAGCATGGAGGAGAAAACAGCGGGAATTCGGAGTTCTCGTTCGAGGACGTGCCTGTTCTTGGAAAGAAGGAGAAGACCGGAACGATAATGGACCTTCTCGGCGGAGGACAGAAGAAAGAGGCACCGAAAAAGAAGCGTCCGAGCTCCGCCGACAAGACTGACGAGCCTCCTCTGGACATCAAGGACGACGGAACCGATGCGACTGCGGGAAAGTCCGACGACATATTCACCGCCGACACCGACGAATGGCTCGCCGCTGCGCCAAAGAAAAAGAAATTGAACAAGAAGATCATCATTGCCGCGTCGGCGGCAGGTTTGCTTCTCTTCGTTGCGGCTACTGTGGTTTTCGTCCTGCTTGGAAGGCAGGGGACGGCTGCCGGTCCGGACGGTGCTGCCCCGCCGCGGAGGCGGAGCAAGGAGGACATGGAGAAGGCAAGGCTGGAGGAGGAGAGGAAGAAGTTCGATGCGGCGGTCGCCGCGGCGGAGAAGCTGATATCCGAGGGGGAGATGGAGAAGGCCGAGCTCAAGCTTGTGGAACTGCAGGCGAAGAATCCCGAGAAGTCGCCCGTATACGTCATGCTCGCCAGGTCGCAGTTCAAGAGGGGAGACAAGGATGCGGCTGTCCAGAGCTACATAAAGGCGGTGTCGGCCGGAAGCGACTCGGCGGAGCCATTCGTGCGGCTCTGCTCGATCTACATGGAGCAGAAAAAATTCCCCGAGGCTTTGGATTTTTCCGAGAAGGGGCTCAAGAAATTTCCGGAGGACCAGTCGCTCCTGAGGGTGTCCGCCAGGCTCGCCATGGCTCTTGACGACAAGAAGAAGGCGGCCGAGCTATACGGCAAGACAAACAAGACCGAACTGACGCAGAAGGAGTTGAGCGACTACGCCTCCGTATTGAGGGCGGGGGGAGAAAACCGAAAGGCCCGGGAGATATACATCTACTCCGGGAAGAAGTTCGTGGACTCCAGCTCGTTCGAGAAGGCGATGGAGGTCGAGCCGGACCCCATAGAGAAGAACAGCATAGTCAACACCGCACTGGGTGTCTTCGAGAAGGACGAGAAGAAGATCAGCAGGATGATGATGATTCTCGTCAAGGATCTGGTCAAGTCCGGAAGGAAGGACATGGCTTCGGAGAAACTGAAGATGATATCGCCAGAGCTCCTCGACGAGAATGACTGCCTCCTATTCCTCCGCCTTACGATCGAATCATCGAGCGATATAGTAATCAAGGACAGGGCCGAGACAGTAATAGCCGCGAGAAAGGACAACTATCATCTGCTCAGGGGCATCCAGGATCTGCTGGTGGACGGCGGGAAGAGCACCCTTTCCGCCGAGATATTCTCCGGGATATGGGCAAAGGACCATGAAAACCCCACGTTGGAATATCTCTACGCCCGCAGCCTGGATCCGATGGAGTCGGCCATAGAATACTACAATTCGGCGATAAGCCGGAATCCCTCCTTCGGCGATGCCCTTCTCGATCTTGGCAAATGCCTGATCGCCCACCGCAGATACCTGGATGCCGAGGCTGCGCTTGAACGCGCGGTCAAGCTCAATCCCCGTAGCCACGAGGCGAACAAGAATCTCTTCCTCAGCCGTTTCTACAGGTCCCGCAGCCTTGACGCGATAAAGACCTACCGCCGCTTTCTCGAATCGGCAAAGGCCTCCAATATCGCGCAGACGCTGCTCAAGTACGCCCAGCAGATTGCCGATCCGTCCTATTCCGACTCTCTGGTGTCGGAGCTCGAGGCGGCCGGTGACAGGCAGGCGAGATACTGGAGGATCAGGCATGACCTGGTCTATTCGAGGGATCCCGCCAGGCATTTCTCCGAATACTATCCTCCCGAGGCGAGGGAGCTCTACATCGCCTTCCTCATGGGCAAAGGGAAGCTCAAGGACGTCCTCCTCCTGCCGACACCTCCGGACAAGTTCCCCGAGTTCTGGAAGGTCTTCATAATGTGGCGGGGCAAATCGGAGGGCTGGGAGGATCTTGTGGCGACGTTGCAGGAGAAGAACAAGTCCAACGGATCACTGGAGGTTCTCTCCCAGTTGATGCTGGGGAAGCTGGAACCGGAGGAGGCCAGAAAGCAGATATACAGGGTGTCGCAGGATTGGGAACCGCTGTTCTATCTTGTCCTGGCCGAGAGATACAGGAAAATGGGGCAGAAGATCAAGTCGAAGGTATGCTATGCGAAGGCGCTGGGAGACTCTCCCGGAGTCTACAGCAGGGCGATCCAAATTTTCGAGAACAACTAGTGTCCTGTAACCCTTAAATTTTCAGAAGTAATTGCAAAATTGCCGACGGAACGCCCCGGGGCGTCCCGATGCCCTATCGGGACCGGGATTTCGCAACTTGCGCGATCGGGGCTCAAAAGCCGGCCATAAGGCCGGCGTTCCCCTAAAAAGGCAATTTTGCAATTGCATCGGAACAAATTGGGAGGCAACATGGCTGTATTGTCGGAAAAGATTGAAAAGATCTTGCGCAGGCACGGACAGGAGCATCTTCTCCATTTCGCGGAGGCTCTTTCCGGTGCCGAACTCGCAGGATTCGAGAGGCAGCTCTCGGAGATTGAATGGGAGGAACTGTCCTCGTTGATTGATTCGCATGTGAAGTCCAGGCCGGACCGCTCGATCCCTGCGGACATCAGCCCCGCTCCATACTACCCGCTGCCGACCAGCGACCCGGCCTTGAAAGAAAAATACTCGTCCGCAATGGACGTGGGGGCTAAACTGATCCGGGATGGCAGGGTGGCGCTTCTCACCGTCGCAGGCGGGCAAGGCACGAGGCTTGGTTTCGACGGTCCGAAGGGGACCTATCCGATAAGCCCGGCCGGAGGAAAGAGCTTCTTCCAGTATTTCTCCGAGAAGATACGTGGTGCCAACCGGAAGTATGGAATCGCGCTGGACTGGCTCATAATGACGAGCCCCGTGAACAGGGGGGCCACACTCGGCTTCTTCGAGGCGAACAACTATTTCGGCCTCGACCGCAGGAATGTCCATTTCTTCGTGCAGGGGACCATGCCTGCGATATCCTACGATGGGAGAGTTCTGATGGAATCAAAATCCTCCCTAGCCCTTTCCCCGAACGGCCATGGCGGGACCATAAGGGCGCTGCACGATTCAGGGCTTTTGAGGATGCTCGAGAACAAGGGCGTGGAAGTCATATCCTACTTCCAGATAGACAACCTTATCGTCCCAATACTTGACACGCTCTTCATCGGACTCCACCACATGGATGGATCGCAGGTCAGCTCGAGGATGCTCGCGAAGACCGGGCCGTTCGAGAAACTCGGCAACTTCTGCATGTCGGAGGGGCGGCTCCATATCGTGGAATACAGCGACATGCCCGAGGACCTCGCGCTGCAACGCGACCGCGACGGCAGGCTCCTCTTCATATCCGGAAGCCCGGCCATACATGTCTTCAGCCTGGACTTCCTCGACAGGCTCGGCGATCCGGCATCGCCCGTCAGGCTTCCTTGGCACAGGGCAGACAAGAAAGTCGCGTTTGTTGACGGAAGCGGGCGGCTTGTCAAACCCGAAAAGCCCAACGCGGTCAAGCTGGAGACTTTCATATTCGACTGCCTGCCCCTCGCCGAGAAGACGATTATTCTGGAGGGGATGAGGGATGAGCAGTTCTCCCCGACGAAGAACCCGGACGGGGTGGATTCGGTGGAGAGCGCCAGAAGGATGCTCTCGGAGAGGGACGCGAGATGGCTGGAGGCCGCGGGGATCGAAGTCCCGCGCTCCCCCGACGGAAGCCTCGACTGCGTCGTCGAGCTGTCCCCGATGAAATACTACGATGCCGAAGATGTCTCCATGCTCAAGGGTCAGATCACGCCACCAAGAAGCGGCGAAAAGAGGCTATACTCATGAAAACAGTCAAAATAGCGTTCGACGACATCCTCCTTGACCAAACGGCCGCCGCATCGCTACTCATGGAGGCGTGCGCAAGAGGCGGATGGATGCTTTCGGGAATCTGCGAGCTCTCGGACTCGCTGGCCGTCTTCCTATCGAAAGGCGACGATGACATCAAGGGATTCGTCTTCGACAGGTTCTCCGGGGATGACGACGAGAGCAGGCTGGCCGACGTGAGGCAGCGCTACGATTCCGGTTTCGACATCGTGGGGACCTTCTTCATCGGGGACCAGGCATGGGCCTTATACAAAAAAAGGATTTGAAGTGAAATTCTTCATGGGAATAGACAGCAGCACGCAAGGGATCAAGGCGGTGATAATTGACCCTGACGGGGGGCGGATCGTCGCTTCGGAGGCGGTCAATTTCGGCAAAGAATTCGGGAGCAAATACGACAGCCCCGAGGGGGTTGTAATCCATCCCGACCCGCTTGTGAAGCACTCCGACCCGCTCATGTGGGTCGAGGCGCTCGAACTTCTCCTCGAAAGGATGAAGGCGAAGACCGCGCCCCTCTCTGAGGTCTCTGCGATCTCCGGTTGCGGACAGCAGCATGGCTCGGTGTATCTGAAGGCAAACTTCGGGGAGATCATCTCATCTCCTCCGAAAGACGCCTGCCTGCGCGACGCCATCGCTCCAGCATTATCGAGGAAAACTTCGCCGATATGGATGGACAGCTCGACAAGCGCCCAGTGCAGGAGACTGGATGACAGGATCGGTGCGGAGAAGGTCAGGGAGAGGACAGGTTCGGCGCCGATCGAAAGGTTCACCGGCCCCCAGATAATGAAGTTCCACGAGACCGAGCCGGAGAGCTATGCGCAGACAGGATGTATCCACTTGGTAAGCTCGTTCATCTGCTCGATTCTGGCCGGAAAGTCGGCTCCGATAGACTACGGGGACGGCGCCGGCATGAACATGCTGAACATCAAGACACTGCAGTGGGACAAGGAGATATGCGACGCGATAGCTCCCTCGCTGCTCGGCAAGCTTCCTCCTCCGGCCCCCTCCACGACAATAGTCGGAAGGATCAGCCCCTACTTCGGAAAATTCGGTTTCTCGCCAGAAACCAGGATAGTCGCCTTCACAGGGGACAACCCCGCGAGCCTCGTCGGCACTGGCGCGGCCACGGGCTCCGTCGCGGTCATAAGCCTCGGCACAAGCGACACTTTCTTCGCGGCCATGTCGAAGGTCCGCAGCGACCCCGACGGCTGCGGCCATGTATTCGGAAATCCGGCTGGCGGGTTCATGGGCCTCATATGCTTCAAGAACGGCTCCCTCGCACGGGAAAGGCTCAAGGATGAACTGGGCGTGGACTGGGGCTTCTTCGGCCGCGACGCATTCATGCATACTGGGCCCGGAGGAGGATCCGACAACATCATGACCCCGCATTTCGTCCCCGAGATAACACCGCCTAGGCTCCATCCGGTGGTGAACCTATCCGGCTCGAAGGATTTCATAGAGGGAAAGTCCTCCAAGGAGATCAGGATCAGGGCGATGGTCGAGTCCCAGATGCTCGCAATGAGGCTCCATTCATCCTGGATCGGCGAACGCCTCGGGACGATACGAATCACAGGAGGAGGATCCAAAAGCCCCGGAATATGCCAGACCGCCGCGGATGTCTTCGGCGCCAAGGTGGAAACAATATCCGTCCCGGACTCGGCCGCGCTCGGAGGCGCGATGATCGCCGCCGCCGCCACCGGGGCGGCGTCCTTCGGGGAACTCTCCTCGAAATTCGCGGCCGCCTCCAGAACCATCGAGGCGGACAAGGGCAAAAAGACCGTCTACGACAGGATGCTCGATCTCTATAGGGAACTCGAGAAGGAAGGTCAGAAGACAGAATGAATTTCAACGAGATAAACGAGCTGCTCCAGCAGTACTTCATCGAACTCATACAGGAAAAGCGGGACTCCTCCTTCGACAAGTTCATGAAGGGGGCTCTCTTCCTCCTGTCAAGGGCCTACAGGAACATGGTGCAGTTCAGGATATGGCTCTATGGCAAACGCATATTCCGCCCGCGTTCGCTGGGCTGTCTCGTGGTCAGCATCGGAAACCTGACTTGCGGAGGAACCGGCAAGACACCGGTCGTGGAGATATTCGCAAGAACCCTGGCCCAGAAGGGGCGCAAGGTGGCCGTCCTGAGCAGAGGATACAGGAGCAGGGACAGAACCCCGGCGGAAAAGCTGGTCGCGCTATTCAAGTCGGAGAAAAAGGAAGTCCCTCCGCGAACGGTGTCCGACGGGAAACATCTGCTGCTGAACTCCCTGTCCGCAGGCGACGAGCCCTACATGCTCGCGTCCAACCTGAGGGACGTGGTGGTCATGGTGGACAAGGACAGGGTGAAGTCGGGAAGATACGCCATCTCCGACTTCGAGGCCGACACCTTGATATTGGACGACGGATTCCAATATCTCGACCTGAAACCAAGGCTGAACATACTTCTCGTGGACTCTACGCGGCCTTTCGACAACCACCACGTCCTGCCGAGAGGCCTGCTGCGCGAGCCCGTGAAGAACATAAGACGCGCAAACTACGTCTTCCTCACCAAATCCGACGGCAGCCCGAGACTCAGGCATCTCAAGAGATTCATCAGGAGGCACAACAAGAACGCCGAAATAATCGAATGCCGGCACAAGCCGCTGTATCTGGAGGACATATTCGACCCCGACAAACAGATCGCGCTGGACTATCTGAAGGGGCTGGACATCTCAGCCCTCAGCGGAATCGCGAATCCACGCAGCTTCGAGGACTTCCTGGAGGAGCACGGGGCGCGGATAGTCCACAGGCAAAGATTCGCCGACCACCACAGGTTCGAGCAGCAGGAGATCATAGACTTCGTCAACGAGGCCGCCTCGTGCGGAGCCAAGGCGGTGGTCACCACCGAGAAGGATGCCGTCAGGATCCCACGCCTGGACAGGCGCGACATCCCGCTCTACTTCATGAGAGTGGAGATAGACATAATCAGCGGCCAGGAAAGCTTCGACCAGTGCATATCGAGAATATGCTTCCTGTGATCCCCGCACAGACCGGACAGGCTCCTACGGACGAAAAAAGGCGCGGGGTAGGAGTTCAGTGAATATTTACGGCGCGGGAAAAATCCCGCGCCCTTCAGCTCCAATAGCCGTCCCTGCTACTTCTTCGATATGTGCACTATGAGGTCCACGCACTTGCAGGAGTAGCCCCATTCATTGTCATACCACGAGACAACCTTCACAAAGCTGTCGTTGAGGGCTATGCCAGCTTTCACATCGAATATCGAGGTGCAGGTTTCTCCGATGAAGTCGGACGAAACCACACTGTCCTCGGTGACTGCCAGAATGCCCTTCATCGGGCCTTCGGCCGCCTTCTTCATCGCCACCACGATCTCATCGTATTTCGCAGGCTTCGCCAGCCTGCAGGTAAGGTCCACGACCGACACGTCGGCGGTGGGGACTCTGAACGCCATGCCGGTCAGCTTGCCGTTCAGCTCCGGAATGACCTTGCCTACCGCCTTCGCCGCGCCGGTGCTCGATGGTATGATGTTGAAAGCCGCGCCCCTGCCGCCCCTCCAGTCCTTCTTCGACGGGCCGTCAACGGTCTTCTGCGTGGCCGTGGTCGCGTGGACCGTGGTCATAAGGCCTTCGACGATGCCAAAGCTGTCGTTGAGAACTTTCGCCACAGGCGCCAGGCAGTTCGTGGTGCATGACGCGTTGGAGACGATTGTCTCGCCCTTGTATTTGTCCTGGTTCACGCCCATGACGAACATCGGAGCGTCCTTGGACGGAGCCGAGATGACCACCTTTTTCGCGCCAGCCTTGATGTGGGCCTCGGCCTTCGGTATCTCGGTAAACACGCCGGTGGACTCGAGGATGATCTCCGCCCCACAGTTCTTCCACGGAATTTCCTCCGGCTTCATCGCCGCGTAGACATTGATAGCCTTGCCGTTCACGACCAGCTTGCCGTCCTTGTTGCAGACATCGCCCTTGAAGCGCCCGTGCACCGTGTCGTATTTCAGCATGTAGACCATGTACTCGGCATCTATAAAGGGATCGTTGATCCCGACGATCTCCACCTGCGGGTTCTTGAGCGCGGCCCTGAAAAAGAGACGCCCGATCCTGCCAAATCCGTTGATCCCGACTTTTACTGCCATTTTATCCTCCGGCTTTTATTGTTGATGTTCATGAATGGCACTTTTGAGCGGAGGGGGATTATACAGCGGACAAAATAAAAATCAAACGATCAAGAAAAAAAATCCAAAATTGATTCCGCAGCCTCCGGCAGCGAGCGGACGACTGGGAACGCCGATCTGACGGCCTGCCCTTGGAGGGAGAGCCTTAGATTGCATCTGCAGCCGGCGGAGAGTCCGGCCTCGGCGTCAGACTCCTTGTCCCCCAGCATCGCGGACCTGGACAAGTCTATTCCAAGCTCCGCCGCCGCCTTGAGGAGGAGCCCGGGCCCGGGCTTCCGGCATCGGCATTTCTCCTCCGGAGAATGCGGACAGCAGTAGATGCCGTCCAACCGGACGGATTTTTCCGCGAGAAGCCGCTCCATCCGGGAGTTCACCGCCCTGGAGCTCTCCTCGCTGAAGTATCCGCGCCCGATTCCAGACTGGTTGCTGACCACCACGAGGAGAAAGCCGGCGCCGGAAAGTCTTTTCAGCGCATCGGCAACACCTGGGATCAGGACAACCTTTCCGGGATCAGAAATGTATCCCTCGTCGAAAATCAAGGTCCCGTCCCTGTCGAGGAAAACCGCCTTTTTCAATTCAGTCCTTCGCCTCTGAAGCTTTCGATGATTTCATCGGATGATGCGGTCGCGGCGCCTATCTTGCCGACAACCACCCCCGCGGCGTGGTTTGCGATTTCCGCAGACTCCTCGGAGGACGCACCAGACACAAGGCAAAGCGTGTATAGGGCAATGACAGTGTCGCCAGCCCCCGACACGTCGAAGACCTCCCTCGCCTTCGTGGGAATGATGTGCGGTCTCCCGCTGGTCCCCTTGAAAAGCGCCATCCCGTCCGCGCCAAGGGTGATTATCAGTTCGCGCGGACTCCACTTCCTCATCAGCCGTCTGGCCACCTCCCTCAGGATGGCATTCCCCCCCCCCGGGGCATCCGAGCCCGCGTGGTGCAGCCCGGCAAGGGCCAAAGCTTCGCTGCGGTTCGGAGTCATGAGGCTTATTCCCTTCACATCGAACGGATGGAGAGGATGCGGATCCAGTGCGCATATGATTCCGGCGAGGCGGCATTCGTCCGATATAAGCCTGAGTGCCTCCGCGCCCACGAGCCCTTTGGCATAATCCTCCACCACGACCGCGTCCAGGCGCCGCTTCCTTATCATTCCAAGCAGTCTGTCCAGGACGGGCTTGAGCACTTGATCCGGGATCTGGCCAGTCTCCTCGTAGTCTATCCGGAGCAGCTGCTGTGATCCGGCGATTATCCTCTCCTTCCTTGTCGTGCCGCGCCGGGGCGTGCCGGCCACGCCTTCGCATCCGCAGCCGGACTCCTTGAGAAGGCGGATGATCTGTCCACCGAACTCGTCGCGGCCTACCACGCCGAATGCGTGGGCCTTCGCTCCATAGGCAGAGAGATTTTTTATGACGTTGGCAGCTCCGCCGAGGCTGAATCTGGGGGAGCCGGCCGTCACCACCGGGACTGGAGCCTCCTGCGATATACGCTCGACCTTCCCGTTGATATGGACATCCAGCATGAGGTCGCCGAAAACCGCGATCCTCGCAGATTTGAAAGAGGATATGATGCCTTCAACTTTCGCAATAGAGCTTATCATTTAAGTCTTTCCATTTGAAGTCTGATGAAAGGCGCGGCGTCAATGTTCCTGTCCGAACAAAATCCCTTGCATTCGCCCCTCCAGCCAGTTTCGTAGAGTTGCTTGAACTGCAGAAGCTGGGAGAATATCCGCTCGGTCTGCTCCGCGCCCATCGAATCCTTGTTTTTCCTGAGATACCTTGCGTAGTCGTCGAGGCACGACTTGGCCAGCCCCGCTTCGGCGGATATTGACTTGGACTTGTCGCGGGCCGTCGTCAGATAGGCCCTCAGCAGGTCCTGCATCTCGACGAGCTCCTCGATGGCGACATCCTTGCGCCATCTCCCCTCCTGGTTCAGCAACGCCGGAATCTTGTAGATCACAAAGATCTCAAAGGCCAGCCCCGCCGCGAAAAGCGTGATGGCCATGAGAGATACGATGTCCTTCTTCCTCCTTGTCGTCCCGCCAGGAACTGTGCTTCCCATTTCCGCCTCCAAGATTCCGCACACTCTAGCTCCACTTCACAAGAAATCAAAGCCCGACACTAAACTCGCAGCACCGTGGAGCGCCTCCAGCCAGATACCCACGGCAGCAGACGAAAATATTTTCTTTTTTTTTCTTGACAAGCCGCCAGATGGGCACTACCTTAACCCCCGTATAAATTTTTATCTTTACTTTTTTCTTAAATGAAAAGGGAAAACTAAGGAGTCTCTCATGGGCATCGTGAACAAGATCGTCAATGTCGTGGTGGTGATCCTCGCCATCGCATGCGTCGTGCTCGGGACCATACTCTTCAAGAAGAGGGAACAACTCCGCTTCAGAGGCGACAAGATGGCAAAGACCATCAAGAACGTCTCGGCAATCATGGACAAGGAGAGCGAGACCGACTTCAGCAAGAAGATAGACATCACGGAGCAAAAGCCGGAACTGGACGAGAAGAAGGATCCGAAGGCGGCCGCCGACAACAAGGCGAAATCCCTGCATCTGGCCAATTACGAAAATCTGGAGAACGTCCTGAAGCCATTCGAGAAGCAGACTGGCGACCTGATGAGGCAGAGAGACCAGCTCGCAGATGCCCTCAACACCGTATCCGAAAGCCTGAAGATTCCGGACACCTATGGGGCAACCGTCTTCAAGAGCATCAAGACCTACGACGAGAAGAAGAAGGCTCTTCTGGATTCGGTCGCAAAGGTCAATACACGCGACGAAGCCATCGTCGAGCAGATAGTCAGCTCGTCAAAGGCCTTGGGATTCACCGTGGACCCAACCGTTCTCAAGGACTTGGAGAACTTCAGGCCCGCGCTCAACGAATTCGGCGGAAAGGTGGATGCGTTCAAGAAGCGCATGGACAGCTACTCCTCGCACATCACGAAAGTCTGTGGCATAATGGAAATCACCCCTCCGTCCATGACATCCGAAAACTATGCGGGCGAACTCTCCAGCGTCGAAGGCAAGTTCAAGGATAAGAAAGCCGAACACGAGAACACCAAGAAGGAGCTGGCGGCGACAAAGGATGAACTCAACGAGACGAAGGACAAGCTCAAGAATGAGCTCGCGGCCAAGGCCGAACTCGAAAAGCAAAAGGCCGAAATGGCGGAAAGAGTTGAAAACATGAAGCAGATCATCGCCGGAGAAGGATTCCCCACCGACCGCAAGATCACCAACGAGGATCTGCTGAGGAAACTCACCGGAAAGGTCGTCGAGGTCAATGACAAATGGAACTTCGTCATAGTCCAGTTCGACCATGAAGGGCAGGTAAAAGTCCACAAGCCTCCGTTCGGAAAGGAGTTCGTCCCGACAGAAATCCCTGTCGGAAGAACTCTCATGGTATCCAGAAAGAACCAGCCCGTCGCGGAAATCAAGATTACGAGAGTCCTTGATTCCTGCTCGGTCGCCGACATAGTCCCGGCCAAGAAGTGGTCGGATATACAGCCGGGCGACGTGGTAAAATTCCCGGAAGCCAACTAGAAGGAGCTGTCAAGCCATGAAATCACTTCTCAGCACCGTCCTGCCGATAGTATCGCTCCTGTTGATTATCGCAACACTGGCAATGCAGATCTCGGAAATGAAATTCTATGAGATGTTCTGAGTCCAGACACCATGCATGCTTGAAGAGCCGCTCCATGCGGCTCTTTTTTTTCATCACGGGCCTCGCATCCCTGGCGTTGATCTCCTCCTGCCAGGCTCCACAGGAGAAAAAAGGAGCCAGCGCAATCCCCGTCAACAGGCCCGCGGCATGGGAGAACAACATGACCCCGGGGATGAACTAGTGCCATGCATCGTAAATAAGTTGAAATAAAACGTGGAAAATCTGGTGATACCTTCTTTGA
>DYMC01000049.1 GCA_020721745.1 Lentisphaera sp.
TCGCTTCAGGTAATCCCGATACGCTCCGCGATCGGGACACCTGAGCTTAACGTTAGTTTAACGGTTTTCTAACATTAAATGGAGGCGATGCCTTGAAATCCATTGCTTTGACCCGCAGAACATCGTCGCTACCCGTTGTCCTTGCCATAGTTCTTTTTGCTGCTGGATGTCGCGAATACCGTGAAAGCGAAGTGGCGGAGATCAAGATTCTTTCCGGCGACAATCAGTGCTGTCGCCCGGGTTCGGAAGGCAAGGAGATTGTCTGCGAGTTCCTTGGTCCACATAGGCCGGGGCTCCTCGGGGGGAAGGGATCCCAAAACCCCGTGCCCGGGGTCGAAGTGCGGATCGAGCCGCTATATGGTTCGGATATTCAGGTGACCGACTGTAGCAGGCACACAGACGAGGGCGGGAAAATCAAGTTCTCGTTCAGAACCGGTGCACAGATGGGCGACAACTACCTGAAAGTCATTCCGGTCGGGTTCGAATCGGCAGCGAAAACCGTCAGGGTCATCAACGGCGTGATCGTCGAAGGTGCAAAGCAGGAGGCGTTCACGGGCCATTTTCTCGACGAGCCCATAAGGATCCGCGTATTCAATGCCGACGGTAGCGCGGCGGAGGGCGTAAGGGCGTATTTCTCCTTTGTGTCGTTCCCCGGGAGCAAAAATACTGCGAAATGCAAAGCGATGGTAGTGACTGATGCAGAGGGAGTTGCGGAGAACCAGGTAAGGATTGGCTCCGACACCGGCAGATACAAGATGATGGTCGAGTTCTGTCGGGAATCCAATTTTGGCGGCGTGGTCAGCAGGGGGGTCGAAATTCCATTATACGGCAAGAACTTCTTCGGTGTGACCGGCGTGATTATGACCGTCCTCGGGGGGCTTGCCGTCTTCATCTTCGGAATGGCTTCGATGACGGAAGGTCTGCAGCTTGTCGCAGGAGACCAGATGAGGAGAATACTGCGCTTCTTCACGAGAAACAGCTTCGTTGCCGTTCTGGCCGGGGCGCTTGTCACCGGAATTATCCAGTCTTCGAGCGCGACGACGGTCATGGTCGTCGGCTTCGTCAATGCCGGCCTCCTGAACCTCACCCAGGCGATAGGTGTGATATTCGGGGCGAACATAGGCACGACTGTCACGGCGCAGCTCATTTCATTCAACATAGGAGATCTGGCTTATATCTTTGTCGTCGCAGGCCTGCTTCTCGTGCTCTTGTCCAAGAAGACATCCCTGAAGGGCTGGGGACAGACATCGCTTGGTTTCGGACTGCTCTTTTTGGGGCTTGAAATAATGAGCGATGAACTGAAGATGGTGGCGGACTTTCCATCGGTTGTCAATGTGTTCAGGACATTCGACTGCACGCCGGTCTCCGGCTCGCTGATGCCTCTTTATTCCGTCTTCGGAGCGGTGTTCATCGGAACCCTCATGACGGTGATAATCCAGAGCAGTTCGGCCACCATAGGCATAGCGCTTGTCCTCGCCTCCAATGGACTGATAAACTTCTACACCGCCGTTCCGCTGATACTCGGGGACAACATAGGCACCACGATAACCGCGAATCTCGCGGCGATAGGGGCCAACCGCAGGGCGAAGCAGGCCGCATTCGGGCATTTCCTGTTCAACATGATCGGGGTTTCCTACATGCTGCTTCTGTTCTATGTGCCCTGGGATGGAGCGCCGATCTACCTTTCCTTCATAAATGCCCTTACCCCGGGGGATGTCTTCGCACCCGACCCTGTCAACATCACCCGCCATATCGCGACGGCGCACACGATGTTCAACGTAATTAACGTGATGGTGCTCTTCCCCTTCATTGGCCTCATGGGCAGGGCTTGCGCCGCAGTCATACGGATAAAAGACGATTCATCTGAAAAGATATGCCACCTCGAGCCCCATCTGCTCGACACGCCGGCGATGGCGATAGAACAGAGCATAAACTCTATCAGATACATGACGGAGGAGGCCTGGAGCATGGCATCCGACGCGATGAGCAAGGCGCTCAAGAACGGGAGGATTGAGCCTGCAATGGCCGACGAGATGGAATCACGGGAAATGAAAATGAACGAGATGCAGGCCAACGTGACGAACTACCTCGTCGAACTGACATCGCGACGCCTGACCGAGCCGCAGGCGGAGATCGTCCCGCTCCTCATACACTGCACAAACGACGCGGAGAGAATCGCTGACTACGCCGGAAACATGCTGGCCCTCGTGAAGAGGCTGGAGAAAACCGAATCCAGAATACCGGATGGAATCCAGCAGGAGATAGACTACCTCTGGCTGATCGTGCTGAACCAGGCCAAGCATGTCGCCGAATGCCTCAGGAACACCGGCAAGGAGAACTACATCATGGCTCTCAAGGAGGAGGCAAGGATAAACGAAATAGTAAAGGACATCGAGAAGAAAAATGTGAAGCAGATGAGAAAGGGCAAGACCGACGCCATCCTTGGAACCATAATACTCGAACTGCTGACCGTGATCGAAAAGATAGGCGACCACCTGACGAACATCGCCGAAAGAGCGCCGGACATACAGAAGGAACATGTCCGGCTCACATGAAATTCACCCGCTCTTCTTGTCCGTCTCCTCCTGCTGCGAAAAGATTTTCTCTATCGTCGAGGGCTCCTTGAAGACCATTCCCACCCCCTCGCCGCCCCCTCATTTCCGTATTATCTCCCTGGCCTGGATTATCTTCTGTCTTCCTGCAACTTTTCTCAAGAAGGCCGACATCGTTCGGATAAGATGAGCCAATTGCAAAAGTCCGCGTGAGGTTGCATTCCGCTTCCACGCGGTCACGCGACAAGATTTTCGAGGGGGGCATCTTGATATTCCTTCGCTGCTTTGAATTGTCGCCGACGCGGACTATCTTAGCGTAAACAGCTGGTCTATGTGCCATGATCGAATTCGATGTTCCATCATTCTTCAGCATACGGACGCCGGGATACAGCTTCGACGGCGGCAGCAGAATGCCGGCGCTGAGGCTCTTCCCGCCTTTCATAAAGTCCGAGCTTCACGCCCTCGTGGGCGAATGCAGGCTGAGCGGCAAGTTCGCCGACAGCTTCAACAGATTCGTCATGATAACCTTCGCCGCCATGCTCTGCGCAGGCTTCGGGGCGACGATGTCGCTCTTCTCCCATCTCTATTTCCACTACAGGGGATTTTTCTACCCGACCTTCCTGATGCTGGCGGTCTGTTTCATCAGCAACTTCATGGCCTGGTATAATTTCAAGCGTATGGCCGAATCATACATCGCATTCTTCTCCTCCAACCGTGACTGCGGGATCAGCTTCCAGCATTTTGAAATTTCCGACAACGGGATATTCAGGAGGGGGATAGATGCGAAGAAGACGGACCTGATATGATTTTTATGAAACCGCGCTGGAAAATCCTCCGGACGGGTATAGTTTAACGCGAAACCAATTTCAACCATAAATGAACAGGGAGATGCCGCCATGGCCGAAGTAACACTCAAGAACGTGTGCAAGATCTATCCCGGCAACGTAAAGGCGGTTGACGATGTCAACCTGCAGATCAAGGACAGGGAGTTCGTCGTGCTCGTCGGTCCCTCAGGATGCGGAAAGTCCACGACACTGCGCATGATCGCCGGCCTCGAGGAGATATCGGGCGGAACCATATCCATAGGCGACAGGATCGTCAACGATGTGCCCCCGAAGGACCGCGACATAGCCATGGTATTCCAGAACTACGCCCTCTATCCGCATATGACCGTCTACGAGAACATGGCTTTCGGGCTCAAGCTGAGGAAGTTCAAGAAGGCCGACATTGACAAACGCGTCCAGGAGGCGGCGGACATCCTTGGCATCAAGGACTACCTGCACAGGAGGCCCAAGGCTCTCTCCGGCGGGCAGCGCCAGCGCGTGGCCGTCGGGCGGGCCATCGTCCGCAAGCCCGAGGCATTCCTCTTCGACGAGCCTCTCAGCAACCTCGACGCCAAGATGAGAGTCCAGATGCGCACCGAAATCAGCAAGCTGCACACCCGCCTCGAGACCACCATGATCTACGTGACCCATGACCAGGTCGAGGCCATGACCATGGCGGACAGGATAGTCGTCATGAAGGACGGGCTCGTCCAGCAGGTAGGCTCTCCGCTTAACATCTACGACAACCCGGCCAATCTCTTCGTCGCCAGTTTCATCGGCACGCCTCCGATGAATTTCTTCAGAGGGCGCATGACGAAGGAAGGGGACAAGCTGGTCTTCAAGGAGGAATTCTTCAAACTCCAAATGCCGCCCGAATGGAAAGGCAGTCTTTCGCCTTACATGGACAAGGACGTGGTCTTCGGCGCCAGGCCCGAGGACATCGGCTCGCCAGAGGCGGAAAACCGCGCGGGAATGCCGAAGATAAAGGCCACTGTCGAAGTCATCGAGCCGATGGGCGCCGAGACCTATCTCTATCTCAATACCGGGGCGCAGTCCTTCATCTCCAGAGTGGACGCCCACAGGAAGGTTTCCGTGGGAGACAAGGTGGAGCTCTCCGTGCTTATGCCGAAGTCCCACGTGTTCGATGCGGGGAGTGAAAAACTGATAGTCTGAGCTGATTTCAAAACTCCGCATTCGGGGTAAATCCGTCGGAGTTCACAACTTTAGTTGTGTCTTATTGTCAACAAGATACACAGCTGAAGCTGTGAACTCCAACGTTGAAATCAGCTCGTTGAGGCAATTTTAAAATTGCTTTAGTCTGAAAAATCTAGATACGATGGAAATCTTCGGGGCGGGGTGATCCATGGCTGCGGAGCCTTGGAAAGTCCTCACCGGCGGTAAAGTCCGCAAGCATCCCAGATGGAGTGCAGATCTGGTGAAATTCCAGAACCGACAGTAAAGTCTGGATGGAAGAAGATTCCAATCCCAAATGGGATTGCACGCCCCGGACTCAGCCGGGGCTTTTTTTATGAATAGAACAAAAATAAAATTCGATGCTCTCCCGTCCGTGATCAGGGCCTTCAAGAATGGTGGCATGCTCGTCATAACCGACGACGAGAACAGGGAGAACGAGGGTGATCTGGTCATGGCGGCATCCAAGACCAGCCCCGAATCCATAAACTTCATGGCGAAATTCGGCAGAGGCCTCATTTGCGTGCCTCTGTCCGCCGAGCGGGCCGAACAGCTCGGACTGAGGAAAATGTCCGAATCCTCGGATCCCTACAAGACAGCGTTCACTGTCAGTGTGGATGCCAGAAAGGGCATCAGCACTGGAATTTCGGCCGCCGACAGGGCCCGAACAATATCGGCCATCGTTAATCCCGAGTCCACGAGGGACGACTTCGTCTCCCCGGGACATGTATTCCCGCTCGTCTCGCGCCCCGGAGGGGTTCTGCAGAGGGCCGGGCACACTGAAGCGGCGGTTGATCTTGCGAAACTCGCAGGACTTTATCCGGCAGGGGTCATATGCGAGATCATGAACGAAGACGGGAGCATGGCGCGGCTTCCCGATCTGGACAAGTTCAGGAAAAAGCACCGTCTGCCCTGGTGTTCGATCGCCGATATAATTGCATTCAGAAGGAGGAACGAACTTTTGATAAGCCGGGAGCAGACCGTCAAGCTCCCGACAAGATTCGGGAACTTCCAACTGCACCTATACCGTTCTCTGATAGACGGCAACGAGCATCTGGCCCTGGTCCATGGCGATGTCTCTGGCAAGAAGGATGTTCTCGTCAGGGTCCACAGCGAATGCCTCACGGGGGACGTGTTCCACTCCCTGCGATGCGACTGCGGAGAGCAGCTCGAAAGAGCGATGAAGACCATAGTTTCCGCCGGACGGGGAGTGATAATATACATGCGCCAGGAGGGCAGGGGCATAGGACTGGCCAACAAGATACACGCATACAAGCTGCAGGAGGAGGGATGCGACACGGTGGAGGCGAACATAAGGCTTGGCTTTCCGCCCGACCTGCGCGAATACGGAATCGGCGCGCAGATGATCGCGGACCTCGGGATCCGCAGCATAAGGCTTATAACAAACAACCCGCAGAAGATAGTCGGGGTCGAAGGCTATGGATTCAGCATCAACGCAAGGGTGCCGATATTGCCTGAAAGGCAGAAGCACAACAGGAAATACCTCGACACAAAGAAAAAAAAGATGGGACATATGATTTAAGGAGTTTTTAAGTTGTGGAGCGCTGGAATTCTAAAATCAACGGAGGAAGAATATGGAAGGGAAAGCCGGAAATGTCTATGAGGGCATGATGAACGCGAAGGGGATGAGGTTCGCCATCGTGTGCGCCCGCTTCAACAGCTTCTTCGTGACCAAGCTGCTCGAAGGCGCGATGGACTCCCTGCTCCGGCACGGAGCCAGAGCCGAGGACCTCGATGTGGCCTGGGTGCCCGGGTCCAACGAAATCCCGCTCGTCGCAGCGAGATTGGCAAAGGCAGGATCCCACGACGCGATAATCGCGCTCGGCGTGGTGATACAGGGAGCCACACCACATGCCGGCCTCATCAACTCGGAGGTGGCGAAATCCCTTGCGAAAATCGCACTCGACAATTTCATCCCGGTCATCAACGGGGTTGTGGCCGCCAACGACATCGAGCAGGCCATCGAGAGAAGCGGAACCAAGGCCGGCAACAAGGGCTCGTCGGCAGCCGATGCGGCCATCGAGATGGCATCTCTCATGAAGATCCTCCCGGGAAAATCAAAATAGCCGATCGCAGGAGACGAACTTGGAAAGTCCATCTAAAACAGAAGCTCAAGCCCCGGAAGAACGCCAGAAGAGGAAGGGTGCCGACTTCCGCCGCAAGGGCAGGGAGTTCGCCATGCAGTTCCTCTTCCAGGCGGACCATGACGACGAGCATAGGAACTCGGCTGCCGACATGGCTCTTTTCTGGAGCCAGTTCGACGAGTTATGCCCTCATCCGCAGGGAAGGAGAATCGAGAAGGCCAGAGCCTTCGCCGAGAGGATAATTCTCAAGGCGGTGGAGAACAAACCCATGATAGACGCGAAGATAGAGCAATTCGCGAAGAACTGGCGATTGGAAAGGATGGGCTGCGTGGACAGGAACGTCATGCGCATCGCCGTGACGGAGATGCTTTTCTTCGACGACATCCCCCCGGTGGTCAGCATAAACGAGGCCGTCGAGACGGCGAAGCTTTTCGGCTCCGAATCGTCAGGCTCCTTCGTGAACGGAATACTGAACAGCGTGAAGGACAGCCTCGACAGGCCGGCCAGAGAGCCAAGAGGGGGCGGATGAAGACCTTGTTCTCCATTTTCAAGAAAGGGCTTCAGAAGACCTCGACCGCCCTGTCGCGCTCGGTTGAAAGCATGTTCAGCGACGTGCACCTCTGGGGCGCGGAGGATTTCGCCCGCATCGAGGCGCTCCTCCTCCAGTCCGATTTCGGAGTCAGGACGGCGAAGAGAATGGTCTCCGACATGAAGGACCGCTATGAACGCGGCCTGGTCAAGACATCGTCGGACATCCAACGGATATGCGCGGAGGACATCAAGACACTTCTCTCCGACGACCTCCGCGGGATGCGCATGGCTCCGGAGGGAAGCCCCACCGTGATAATGATGGTCGGTGTCAACGGCAGCGGCAAGACCACCACATGCGGAAAGCTGGCCGGCATCCTCGCGGCCGACGGCCGCAAAGTCATGCTTTGCGCATGCGACACGTTCAGGGCCGCCGCATCCGAGCAGCTGAAGCTATGGGCCGACAGGACCGGCGCGGCCATCGTCTCGTCAAGGAGCGGAACCGACCCCGCCGCCGTTGCATTCGACGCGACCAGTTCGGCCGTCGCCAGGAAGATGGACGTGCTGATCATAGACACCGCCGGCAGGCAGCATACGAAGAAGGGCCTGATGGACGAACTCTCCAAGATCGTCCGCGTTGTAAAGAAGATCATTCCGGAAGCACCTCACGAGACCTTGCTCACCATAGATGCCGCAACAGGATCGAACGCCCTGAACCAGGCCAGGGAGTTTGCGAAATTCGCAGATGTGACCGGGCTTGTCCTCACAAAGCTGGACGGCTCGGGGAAGGGCGGGTCCGTCGTCGCCATACACTCCGAATTCAAGTTGCCCGTGCTTTTTGTCGGGCTCGGAGAGGGGATGGATGATCTCCAGCCCTTCTCGCCGGAGCATTTTGCCAACGCTATTTTCAGCCAATCATAAGGAGCGGGACAGCATGGAAGACACAGGCAGGCCAAGGGATTTCATCAGGGACATTGTCGCCACGGACATCGAGTCGGGAAGATGCAAGGTTGTCAAGACCCGCTTTCCCCCGGAGCCCAACGGTTATCTGCACATAGGCCACGCAAAATCCATATGCCTCAACTTCGGAATAGCGAAGGAGTTCGGCGGAACATGCAACCTGCGCTTCGACGACACGAACCCGAGCAAGGAGGATATGGAGTATGTGGAATCCATAAAGCGGGACGTGAGATGGCTCGGCTTCGACTGGGAGGGCAGGGAGTTCCACGCCGCCGACTATTTCGAGAGGCTCTACCAGTTTGCAGTCGAGCTGATAAAGAAGGGCAGGGCATATGTCTGCGACCTTTCAGCCGAGGAAGTCTCCGCGACCAGGGGGAGTCTCACCGAGGCTGGAAGGAACAGCCCTTTCCGCGAAAGATCCGTGGAGGAGAATCTGGATCTCTTCGCCAGGATGAGAGCCGGCGAGTTCCCAGACGGGTCCAGAACACTCCGGGCCAGGATAGACATGTCGTCGCCGAACATCAACATGAGGGATCCGGTGATGTATAGGATCATGAGGGAGCACCATTACCGGAGCGGAGACGCCTGGTGCATATATCCCACATACGACTACGCGCATTGCATATCAGATTCGATGGAGGGCATCACACATTCGATCTGCACGCTGGAATTCGAGATACACCGCCCCCTCTACGACTGGTTTCTGGAGCAGCTTGGCATATACAGGTCAAGGCAGTTCGAGTTCGCACGGCTCAACCTCAGCTGGACTGTCATGAGCAAGAGAAAGCTTCTGTCTCTCGTGAAGGACGGGCACGTCTCCGGATGGGACGATCCCAGGATGCCGACAATATCAGGCATGAGGCGGAGAGGATATCCGGCGGAGGCAATACGGAATTTCTGCGCACAGATCGGTGTCACAAAATACGACGGGATCACCGATTTCGCGCTCCTCGAACATTGCGTCAGGGACGTTCTCAACGCGGTGGCCCCGCGTTTCATGGCGGTGCTGGATCCTCTCAAGCTGACCATAGTGAACTATCCCGAGGATAGGCGCGAGACTCTCGACGCAGTCAACAATCCGGAAAATCCGCAGGCAGGCTCAAGGCAGGTCCCCTTCGGCAGAACCCTTTTCATCGAGAGAGATGATTTCTGCGAGAATCCCCCGAAGAAATACTTCAGGCTCTTCCCCGGAAACGAGGTGAGGCTGCGATACGCCTATATCGTGAAATGCGTGGATTTCGCCAAGGATCCCGCCACAGGAAGGATAAGCGAGGTCTTCTGCGAATATCTTCCGGAGACAAGAGGCGGCAACGCGCCGGAGGGAAGGAAGATAAAGGGGACTATCCACTGGGTCGCCGCCTCGTCCTGCGTCGAATGCGAGGCGCGCCTCTACGAAAGGCTTTTTACGAAGGAGGATCCGGAGGAGGGCGGCGATTTCATCGCAAACATAAATCCCGCCTCGCTTGAAGTGCGCAAGGCGTTTGCAGAACCGGCCGTCCTCTCGTTGAAGCCGGACGACAAGATACAGTTCGAGAGGACTGGCTACTTCTCCGTGGATCAGGACTCCACGCCGCGGCGCCCCGTCTTCAACAGGACTGTCACGCTGAAGGACAGCTGGAGCAGGTTGGTCGCGAAAGGATGAGACAGTACAGGCCTATCTGATCTTCCCGGATGTGAACGAGCTTGTCTGCTCGGCGGAATGAGCATTCCGCCGAGCAAATCTAGTTCATTTCGCCTTGACTTCTATCTTCTTGGTCTTCGGTTTGCTCGGCTCCTTCTTCGGGATTACGATTTCGAGCACACCATTCTTCACCGTCGCGGCGATCTTGTCAGCATCGCTGTTTTCAGGAAGGCTGAAGGCGCGCTGGAATGACCCGTAGCGACGCTCGTAGAGGTGATAGTTCTTCTTCTTCTTCTCGTCCTTCTCCTCCTTCTTCTCGCCCTTGATCGTGAGAAGATTGTCCTCCATGCTCACCTCGACATCCTTCTCGGTCAGGCCGGGAAGCTCGGCGCTGACATGGAATTCCTTCTCCGTCTCGGCGATCTCGAAGCTCGGATTTACGAAGTTCTGTCCCTCGGCGCGGCCGCCCAGCGTCGGCATGCCGTAGCCGCTGAAGAACCCGTTGATCAGAGCATCCATCTGACGATGCAGATCGCCGAAAGGCCCGCCCGTCCTCGTCGCAGGGGAAGCATCCCCATACCCTTCTCTCCTGATCAGATTCCTGATCATCTCACACCTCCGTTTTTTTTGGGTTTTTATATTGGAGCTAATTTCAAAATTGCCGATCAAGGGATCGCCAGCCCTATGGCTGGCTCTAGTGCCGGCCATAAGGCCGGCGTTCCAAGGGCAATTTTGCAATTGGCTCATTGAAATTACTGATGCTCTATAAGAAAGCAAAAGCCATGCCAGACTATCAAATCAAATTTGTAAAATATTGAACTCCAATTGATTATGTATTATTGCCCCATCCAGGCTGATTTGCGGGCCGGCTCGGGGGGGGGAGCTGTCGAAAGGGACAAAATGTCCCTAGTCTGCCATCTTGTGCCAGTCCGCGGCGATATCATGCTGCGCCCCAATGGCTTGCGGATAATCCGCATAAAGTTTATTTGAAAAGTAAACAATCAATGGTATATGGTATCCTCGGAAAAGGGAAGAGTTCTATAAACCATAGAGAAAAAGGAGACGAAGATGAAAACGCTGATGATCGCGATGATGATGACGGGGCTTCTCTGGACTTTGTCCGCCGCCGATTGTTGCGGAGGCAAGTCGAATGACAAGGGAGGTGCGTGCAAATGCGATTCATGCGAGTGCGACTCTTGCGGATGCAAGGGTTGTGCCTCGGCGGTGAAGTCCGCTTGCGCTTCCGGTCAGTGCAATGCGGGAGAAACGGCGAAGCAGTCCGCCGATGTCCAGATAAAGATGCTGGACACCGAGGAAGTCCGCAAGATAATCGAGGAGAAAAGCGCCTTGATATTTGATGCCCGGACCGGCAAGTGGGATGACGGACAGAGGATACCTGGTGCGAAAAGCCTGAGTGCCGCGAGCACTTCCGAGGAGATAGCTGCCGCGATACCCGACAAGAAGCAGGCTGTGCTTGTCTATTGTGGCGGCAGGCAGTGCCCGGCGAGCGCCGAGCTTGCGAAAGTCCTTATAAAGCACGGATACACGAATGTGATGGAGTATCCTGACGGGATAAAGGGCTGGAAGAACGCTGGCATGCAGGTGGAGAAATTGAAATAGTGTGCCCCCGCACGAAGAAAACTCCCGTTCTGGAGTTTTGAGCCCGGTCTGGAACCGGTTTTTTTTTTGACCCTGCGCCCACCTAGGGCTATATTGATTCGAGGTAATTGCAAAATTGCCGACGGAACGCCGGTCTTATGACCGGCCAAGAGCCAGCCATGAGGCTGGCGTTCCCCTAAAAAGGCAGTTTTGCAATTACCTCGATTCGAAAGGAAATAAGAAACAACTCTGCAGGAGGAGGCATGTCCTGGATAAAATGCACGATTTTCGTGGTGTCGGTGATTTTTCTCTCCTACGCTTCGTTCGCGGAACCAGCCACATGCATTCCGCGGAGCATGGGGGAAAAATGGGAGCAGCGCTTCGCCGTCATCCGTGAAAGAAACAAGGAGAAAACTCCGGATATCGTCTTCTTCGGCGAATCCCTCTTCCTGACTTGGAATTTAAGACCCGAGTTCTCTCCAATCTTCAAGAAGCACTTCGCTGAGATGAAGATTGTCAACTTCTGCGGCTTAGGCGAGTGGCCGCAGACTCTGCTATGGAAGCTCTCCAACGGCAATGCGCTTCAAGACATCAAGCCGGGATTGATCGTCCTCAACATAGGTGGGGACAACCGAGATCCGGCCACGGACACGGTCGCCGGAATAAAGAATCTGGTCGCGGTCATGAATCGCCAGTCACCCGACGCGAAAATCCTGCTAATCCCTCCCATGAGAAGGGGGAGGGAAGGCGGTGGATACTGGCGGCGCAGCCAGGAAGTCGCGGACGGAATGGAAGGGCTTGCCGACGGGAAGGCGACATTCTTCCTCGACCTTGAAAAGGCTCTCTCCGGCAAGAGCGGAAAAAGAAGACCCGAACTCTTCGAGAAGAACAGCTTCTCGTTCAATGCAGCCGGATACGAGGAGACCGGGAAGATACTGGCCAGGACCTTGAGGGACATCCTCGGGAAATGAGCTCGGCCGCGGGCATTTTTTGCATTCCTCGATTCACAGACTAACTTAACGCCCTCGATCAAATGGCGAATCCATCACGGATTCAGGACGATATCAATGCAGACAACAGAGAACAACACCCAGTTGCGCAGCGAAATCATCGGCGGCGCAAAAAGAATCGTGCTCAAGGTCGGAACACGCCTCCTGACAGACACCGGAAGAATCGGCGACATAGTCTCCCAGATCGCATTCCTGAAAAACAGCGGCAGGCAGGTCATACTCGTCTCGTCCGGCGCAGTCGGCCTCGGAATGCGAACACTCGAAATGAAACGCAGGCCCTCGGAACTCTCCGACATACAGGCGCTCGCCGCCATAGGACAGAGCAAACTCATGTCGCTATACGAGAAGGAATGCGCCAGGCACCGCTTCCATTGCGCACAGATACTCCTCGGAGCGGACGACCTCAACAACCGCGGACGCCACCTCAACATAATGAATTGCCTCAACGCCCTGCTCAAGAGAAACGTCCTGCCTGTCATAAACGAAAACGACACCGTCTCGGTGGACGAACTCAAGTTCGGCGACAACGACAGGCTCGCCGCTCTCATCGCCGTCATGCTCAAGGCCGATCTGACAATCATACTCACCACGGTCGAAGGGCTCATGACGAAGCTGGGCGCCGGCGGAGCCCTCGTCCCGCTTGTCAGAAAGATAGACCAGAAGCTCCGCATGATGGCCAGCGGGACCGACGACAGCAACAGCTCCGTCGGGGGCATGGCATCGAAAATCAGGGCCGCGGAAATTGTGAGCAAGGCGGGCGAGCCCCTCATCGTGGCGGACGGACGTGCCCCGGAGATCATCCAGAAGATATTTTCCTCGGAGGAGAGGGGGACTCTCTTCCTCCCATCCGCAAGCCAGATGACCTCCAGAAAAAGATGGTTCGGATTCTTCTCCAAGTCCAAGGGAAGGATATTTGTGGACGACGGTGCCGCGCACGCCCTGGCCGAGAGGGGGAAAAGCCTCCTCCCCTCGGGAATCAAATCCGTGGACGGCGACTTCCAGACCGGCGACACCGTGGACATCTGTTCGCAGGATGGTTCAGTCTTAGCCAAGGGGCTCAGCAACTACCACGCATGCGAAATTCGCAGGATAGCAGGAAGAAAAAGCTCCGAACTGAAGGCCATACTCGGACATGACTGCGACGACGAGGCCGTCCACTGCGACAACATGACAATCCTCTGAAAGCCAATTCCGCAAGTGACAGCCGTGGCGAGCATCCGCCTTCCCGCATCAGCCTTCACTTCCTCAGGCCTGACGAATTGCAGATTTTTCGTTTTCTTCCATCCCCGAGGCATTTTTTTTCAATATTTTTCTTCTTTTTTGCGTTTTCCGCTTGCAAAACTTATACGTAGTACTACGTATAATAATGAAATCCCCCCGAAAAACAACAAAAAAAAAGCGGGAGGCGGGCAAATGCTGAAGCTGTCTATCGGTATGCTGGAGGCGAGGCGGGACGCGAGGCTGAAGGAACTCGGGAGGCTGGGGCCGGTGCTCCAGGGCACTG
>DYMC01000050.1 GCA_020721745.1 Lentisphaera sp.
TAATTATCATAAACTTAAGTAGAAACGCGATTTTCAACTGCTTTTTCTAGGATGAAGACTCCTAGCCCGTTTTTCGCAGGAAAAACAGGCTAGGGAGATGATATCACCAGCGATGCGTTGGTCCCGCCGAACCCGAAGCTGTTGTTGAGGACGTGCTTCATCTTCACTCCGCAGACGGTTTCCTTCGCGAAATTCGCCCAGGAGAACTCGTCGTCGGGCGACTCCAGGTTCAGGGAGGGGGATATGAAGCTTTTCTCGATCATCATCGAGCAGAAGATTGTCTCGACGGCTCCCGATGCCCCGATCATGTGCCCGGTCATGGATTTTGTGCTGTTGATGAAGAGCTTCTCCGAATGCGTGCCGAAGAAATCCCTGATGGCCTTCATCTCGGAGGAGTCGCCGGTCGGGGTGCCGGTCCCATGCGTGTTGACGTAGGCTATCTGCTCCTTTGCGATTTTCGCGGACTCGATGGCGATCCGCATGACTTCCGCGCTGGCGCGTGGGTCCGGCACGACCATGTCGGTCCCGTTGCTGTTCGCGCCGAAACCGCCTATCAGCGATATTGGCCTTGCGTTCCTCCGCGCGATTGATCTTTCGCTCTCGAGTATCACGATCCCCGCGCCCGCGGCTATCACAAACCCGTCCCGCTTCCTGTCGAAAGGCCTGCTTGCGGCCGCCGGATTGTCGTTGTATTTCCTTGAGATTGCGCGCATTGCATCGAAGCCGAGGGATTGGGACCAGTTGACCTCCTCGGTGCCGCCGGCGATGACGATGTCGTATTCGCCGGAGTTGATCAGCCTGGTTCCGGCGATGATGGCGTGTGCGCTGCTTGCGCATGCGGAGCTTATGTCGTAGCTTTCGCCGGTGAGGCCGAGGAGGAGGGATAGGTTTGCCACGGCGGAGGAGGCCATGACCCTGGGGACCACGAACGGGGATACCTTTTTAACTCTTTTGGTCTCCTGGAATATTTTCGCGTTCTCGTAGAGGTGCAGATGTGCGCTTCCGGCGCATCCGAGTATAATTGCGATGCGCATGCCCTTGAGGGAGGCGGGCTCAAGCCCGGCCTCGGCGAGGGCCTCCTCTGCTGCTGCTGCTGCCATGACCGCGTTTGGCGGCATGAAGCGGAGGGCCTTCTGGTCGGCGAACGAGCATGCCGGGTTCTGGTCCGGGATTCCTGCGACGAGGCTTTCGAGCCCCAGCTCCCTCCATTCCGGCATGGAGCGGATGCCCGAACGCCCCTCCCTGAGAGCCTTTTCGTTCTCCGGGAGTCCTTTCCCCAGCGGGGTTACAAGTCCCCTTCCACTTATTGCCGTCCTAGTCATCTCCATAAAGACCATTTGAAAATGTTGCAATGAGGCATCCGGGAGAGACGCGGGATCCCCGTCTCTTATTTCGAAGCCATTTTCGGGGCGAGGTATTCGACGCAACTGGAGAGGGTTGCGAGCCTGGGGTAGTCGGCTTCCGGAATCTCGATGCCGTATCGTTTCCTTATCTCCATCACGATGTCGAGGAAATCCATAGAGTCAAGATCGAGCTGGTCGCGCAGCTTCTCGTCGGGATTGACGGAAGAGCAGTCCCCCTCGGGCAGGATTTCGTCTATGATGTCTTTTATTGCCTGTGATATCTGCTCGCGGGTCATGTTTTCTCCTTCGGGTGCGTTAAAAGGGGGGGTAATATAGCCCCTGCGCGTCAATCTTCAAATCGTTTGACGATCAAAGAGGAGTTTATTCCAAGCATTCCGAAGGAATTGTTGAGGATGCAGCGGATTTCGGACGGGGGCCTGACGGCCTTCTCGCGCTGGAGCAGACCCGGAATGTCGCATCCGGGGTCGAGCTCGTCCAGATTGTGGCATGGATGGACAATGCCGTCCTCGAATGAGGGGATGTTGCCGGCCAGTTCGAGGGCGCCTGCCGCGCCCATCGCATGCCCTATGAAGCCCTTGGTGTTGTTTATGATGGGATACCGCCCGGAGCCGAAGACCTTCCGGATCGCCTCGCACTCCTGGATGTCGCCGGCCTTTGTCGCCGTCGCGTGGGTGTTGAGAATGCCGATGTCATCCGGGCGGAGTCCCGCGTGGGCTATGGCCCTGGCCATGCACTCTGCCTGGCGCTCCGGATTCGGAAGCACGTAGCTGGTTCCGTCGGAATTCGAGGCCCATCCGGCTATTTCGGCGTAGATTCTCGCGCCGCGCCTCTTCGCATCCTCAAGCCTCTCCAAGGTATATAGAGCCCCCCCTTCCGAGACGACTATGCCGTTCCTCGCCATATCGAAAGGGCGGCTGGCCTTGTTTGGGTCTTCATTGGACGCCAGGGCGTTCTGGCTTTTGAAGCCGGCGAATATTCCGAACGTGTGTATGCTTTCCGACACTCCTCCGGCTATGGCGAGATCCACTTCGCCCAGCATGAGCTGCTGGGCTCCCTGTATGATCCCGAGATTGCCCGCCGCGCAGGCGCCGCCTATACAGTAGTGCGGGCCCGTTATGCCCATGTTGACGGTGACTTCCCCTGCGGGGTTGTTCGCGACCGTCCTGGGGTTGTGGTAGTGGTTCCAGAACCTCACGTCGTAGTTGTAGTTGCCGATGTTCGCTATCTCGTTTTCCGTCTCGACGTTGCCGTGCTCGGTTATCCCCACGTATATCCCCGTCCGGGAGCGGTTTTCGTCGCTGATCTGGATTTTCGCGTCGGCGACCGCCTCGCGGGCGCAGTATATGGATATGGAACCCGCCCGGGTGCCGGCGCGGACTTCCTTCTTGTTCTGGTATTTGAGGGGGTTGAACGAGCAGACACCGGCTATGACCTTGCCGATGTAGCGCAGCTCCGTGTTCTGGAAGCGGACCTTCCCGTCGAGGAGATTCCCGCGAAATTCGCGCAAGTCATTTCCGTTGGGCGCCGTGAGCCCTACCCCCGTAATTACAATTCTCCGCCTGTCCATCGGATTGCCCACCTGAATCTAAAAACAATTTGAAGAGGCTGAAAACTAGCCCGCCAAACGTGAAAAGCAAGACGGTGCCGGGGAGTTTTGCAATTGCCTCAGTCCTTTTTGCCTTCCCTAGGCATGCAATCCTCCTTCGTTACAGGACATTCCTCGTGGAGAGGAAAAAGAACGAGCGATATGTCGGAATGTCTCCCGACCCCGTCTATGCTATACCCCCCTCCGGCATTGTCGGAGCCGTCCGGCCCTACGCTGTATATGGTAATCCCGTCTTTATATATCTTCGCCTTTCTTCCCCCGCCCCCCTCCACCGGAGCCCCTTCTCCGACTTCGATCGGACCGGAGCGGAACTTGAGCGGTCCATGGCCGAAAATATCATCTGGGAAGCAATCGGCATACTTTGGGACGATATCTTCCACCTCGCCTGGCAGGCGGCTATTTTCATTTTCGAATCGTCTGGCGGAAATGGCCAGGAGAATTATCTCCCTCATCATCTCAATCTTGTATGGCGCGAAAACACGCCAGGAACAGCAATTGGCCAGACGATATGCGGGAAACCAAATTGGATTGTAGCGTCGTCTCCTCATCTTCTCTTCGATGTCATCAATTTTCACTCTATCGTATTGTAAAGCCCCAAGCTCGATTATCTGCTCGCTTGTCGCGAGAATATTGATCCTGGCAGGATAGACAAGTCCGCTGGCGGAAAGAAGAAGAGCCAGCAGTCTCGCCCTCCCGTCGGAAATGGTCTTTATCTCGAGATCCCCGCCCATTGGCTGGACCCAATAACAAAACACATGCTTCAGCATATCGGCGGTATCCCCGCCGTATGATATGGCTCTTTCGCCTTGAGACGCAAAAACAAACGTCTTGGCGGCCGCTGGCCATGCCTCAAAGATTTTCTCCAGGCTGTCCAGTTCTTCGCTCGACAATGCTCTTGAGTTGAGAAGTCTCTCGCCGAGACGGAATATCCGCCATTCGCAGGCGAACCCCAGGCTATGTGCGGAGCAATCCGGTTCTGCAAATATGTGCGCCCCTATTTTGTTCAATATTTGGAGGAGTTCCGTGGCGGAGGCGACATTTCCCTCTTCTATTGCGACGAGGGTTTTCGAGGCCATGATGTCCAGCACAATCCTCATTCCTGCAAGATGCTCCATTTTCATACCCAATCCGTCCTTGTAGTTGATCGGGAAGCGGCATCCCTCCATTTTTGCGGCGTTCATTATCAGATCGAAGGATTTTTGGTTCTTCTCCAGACATGCCTTATATGCCTTCAACGTCGCAATATCCTCGGGATTTGACACGCTTCCCGGCCTGGGGATTGAAACCCCCCATTCCCCCCATTCCCAATGAGGCACCAGTTTGTATTCCGGATCGGAACGGGAGAACGGGACGAAATCCTTCCATGCCTTCTCGTAGAGCGGGGCGGCATTCTGCTCGTCCGGAACCGAGGCGTAGTATGCGTTCAGTTCGTCATGAGTGATCGGGCCGCCTCTTCTGCGGATTCCGTCCTCCATGCGCCGAAGTTCGCCGCGCGTCACGGCAATCCATCCCGTCCACGCGAAGACAAGGATGGAGAGAATAAGCAACAGCGACGAGAGCCAAGGCCTCTTCGCCGATATCTCATTGATTTTCCATTTTACTTCTTCAAAGTCAAGCATGGCCTGGCCTCCTCTCTTTCTCCTCTCTGGCAATATAGCATCCGCCTCCGGGGTCGCAATCGGGGAATTGCTTCGGCAGGCATGCTGCCGGAATACGACGGAATTTTCATTTCCGACCTTGAAAATGCATTTTGGGGATTTAGGGTACGTAGGCTTTTCCGTCCGCAGATCTGCGTAGACGGTGGAGCTTCCATTGGAATACGCACTCCAAGACGCACAAAAAATCAAATAGTAAGGAGAAGAAAATGCCTGGAAGAATGGTGACGATTGACGGCAACACAGCCGCCGCGCACGTGGCCTACGCCCTGAGCGAGGTGGCCGCGATCTATCCGATAACTCCGTCCTCGAACATGGGCGAATACGCCGACGAGTGGGCGAGCAAGGGCAGGAAGAACATTTTCGGGCTGCCGGTTGATGTCGCCGAGATGCAGTCCGAGGCCGGTGCCGCCGGCGCGGTGCATGGCTCTCTCAGCGCCGGAGCGCTAACAACTACGTTCACCGCATCGCAGGGACTGCTCCTGATGATTCCAAACATGTACAAAATAGCCGGGGAGATGATACCGACGGTCTTCCACGTTTCGGCCCGCTCCATCGCATGCCAGTCGCTGTCCATCTTCGGCGACCATTCCGACGTGATGGCCGTGAGGAACACCGGTTTTGCACTCATCGCTTCTGCATCGGTCCAGGAGATAATGGATCTGGCTCTCGTTGCCCACCTCGCGTCGCTGAAGTCGCAGATACCGTTCGTCCATTTCTTCGACGGATTCAGGACGTCCCACGAGATCCAGAAGGTGGAGGAAATCTCCTACGACGACATCGCGAAGCTGGTCGAACCCGAATACATCGAGCGCTTCAGGAAGCGTGCGATGAGGCCGGAATCGCCCTTCCTCAAGGTCGGCGCACAGAACCCGGATGTCTACTTCCAGGGCAGGGAGACGGTGAACAAGTTCTACGACGAATGCCCGAAGATAGTCAAGGAATACATGGACAAAGTCGCCGCGGTGACCGGCAGAAAATACAATCTCTTCGACTACGTCGGAGCGCCCGACGCGAAGAAGGTGATAGTGGTGATGGGCTCCGCGTGCACAACCGTGGAGGAGACCGTCAACTACCTCGTCTCGAAGGGAAAGAAGGTCGGCGCCGTCTTTGTCCGCCTATATCGTCCGTTCTCGGTGGAGGACTTCAGGGCCGCCCTCCCGAAGACGGTGAAGAAGATAGCCGTCCTAGACAGGACGAAGGAGCCCGGGGCGACAGGCGAGCCCCTCTACCTCGACGTGGTCTCCGCGCTGAAGGGCGAGAAGATCAAGATCGTCGGCGGACGATACGGGCTCTCCAGCAAGGAATTCACCCCCTCGATGGTCAACGCCGTCTACGAACATCTCGATGGCGCGGCGTTCCACGGCTTCACGGTGGGGATAAACGACGATGTCTCGAAACTCTCTCTCCCGCTCGTCAAGAAGATCAACACCGAGCCGGAGGACGTGGTCCGCTGCATGTTCTGGGGGCTCGGCTCCGACGGGACTGTCGGCGCGAACAAGAACTCCATCAAGATAATCGGCGACAATACGGACATGTTCGCGCAGGGATACTTCGTCTACGACTCGAAGAAGTCCTTCGGGATCACCATATCGCACCTGCGTTTCGGGAAAAGCCCGATCAAGTCGTCCTATCTGGTGGATTCGCCCAGCTTCGTGGCATGCCACAATTCGGCCTACATAGGCAGATACGACATGCTCGACGGCATAAGCAAGGAGGGTGTCTTCCTGCTCAATTCCGAATGGAAGAACGAGGAGGTCTTCAACCACCTCACCCGCGACATGCAGGAGACGATAAAGAAGAAGAAGATAAAGTTCTACAACATTGACGCTCTCAAGATATCCAGCGAGAGCGGGCTCGGCGCCAGGATCAACACCGTCATGATGACGGCGTTCTTCCTCATCTCCGGAGTCCTCGACAGGGAGAAGGCGACCCAGCTCATAAAGGACGCCATAAAGAAAACATACGGGGCGAAGGGAGAGGACATCGTGAAGATGAACTGGCTCTGCGTGGACAAGACCTCCGAGGCGCTCCAGGAGATAAAGGTCCCATCGAGGATCACGAAGTCATTCGAGCCCCCGAAGCTGGTCGCAGAGGATGCCGGCACATACGCCAAAACCATCGTCGAACCCCTCATGCACCTGAAGGGGGACGGTGTCCCAGTCTCGGCAATGTCCTTCGACGGCGTGATCCCCACTGGCACGGCGGCTCTCGAAAAACGAGGCATAGCACCGAGAGTCCCGAAATGGCTGCCCGACAACTGCATCCAGTGCAACATGTGCGTGATGTCGTGCCCGCACGCGGTCGTAAGGGCGAAGCAGATCGCCCCGGAAGACACCGCGAAGGCCCCGGCATCCTTCAAGACCGTCAAGTCGAAGACGAAGAATGAAAGGAACCTGGACTACCGGATACAGCTCTACGTTGACGACTGCACAGGATGCGGAGTCTGCATAGAGACCTGCCCGGCGAAGACCAAGGCGCTGGAATTCAGCACGCTGGAGAAGGAGCGCGCGGAGGGCCAGGTGGAGAACTACAAGTTCTTCGAGGCCCTGCCGGACAACGTCCTGGACGGGGCACCGGAGGAAAGCGTGAAGGGCGCTATGTTCAAGAAGCCCCTCTTCGAGTTCTCCGGCGCATGCGGCGGATGCGGCGAGACCCCCTATATCAAGCTGGCCACGCAGATATGCGGCGAGAGGATGATAGTCGCAAACGCGACGGGATGCTCCTCCATCTACGGCGGAACCTTCCCGACCACCCCCTACTGCAAGAACAAGCAGGGCAGAGGCCCGGTCTGGGCAAACTCCCTCTTCGAGGACAACGCCGAATACGGTTTCGGCATGAGGCTCGCCGTTGACAACAACCGGAAACAGCTCAAATTCAACGTGGAGAAGCTCCTCTCCTCCGGCGGAGCCAACGCGGACATCACCGCGGCCCTGAAGCGCTGCATGGGCCTCTGGGACGCGAAGACGCAGGAGGCAATCGCCGCCCAGGACACCGTCAAACTGCTTCTGCCGAAGGCCGCCGCCGAGGCAAGCGGCGACGCAAAGGCAATTTTTGCGAAAATCGCGGAACTGGCGGACTACTTCGTTGACAAGAGCATATGGTGCTTCGGCGGAGACGGCTGGGCATACGACATCGGCTTCGGCGGCCTCGACCACGTCGTGGCGATGAGGAAGAACGTAAATATCCTCGTCCTCGACACCGAGGTCTATTCAAACACCGGTGGCCAGGCGTCGAAGTCAACGCCAATCGGTGCCGTCGCGAAATTCGCAAACGCCGGCATGAGGCTCACGAAGAAAAACCTCGGCTTCATGTGCATGAGCTATGGATACGTCTATGTGGCGTCGGTCGCGATGGGAGCGAACAGGGCCCAGACCCTCAAGGCATTCCAGGAGGCCGAGGCATACAACGGCCCGTCCATCATAATCGCCTACGCACCATGCATAGCGCATGGCATAGACATGATGAAGAGCCAGACCGAGGAGAAACGCGCGGTGGAGGCAGGCTACTGGCCCCTGTACCGCTACAACCCGGCGCTGGCCGCCCAGGGGCAGCCGCCCTTCGTGTGGGAGACCAAGGAGGCAACGATGCCCTACCAGGAATTCATCAAGGCGGAAAGAAGATACGCCACGCTCCTCAAGACCGCTCCACAGGAGGCGGAGAAGGTCTTCCAGGAGGCAGAGGCGGACGCGAAGCGCAGAATGGGCTTCTTCCAGAAACTTGGCGGAATCATGTGATGCCGGACACAGGCTCGAAGGCGGCGGGGCACGTCCCCGCCGTTTTTTTTCCGCGAATTTCCGCAGGACACAAAATAGATTCCGGGTCGAGCCCGTTCTACTGGTATAAAAAGCGGATGGAGACATGATTTTTGCCAGACATAATGCCGTGGATGGAGCGTTCGGGGTCAAGGTGGAGTCCGGGAATTTCACCGAGACCGTGCGTTGCCATTGCAGGGCGGAAGAAACAGAGTCCTTCGGAGACGAAGGCTGCTGCATCGGTGGTTTTTCGTTCGGCAGCTTCCGGCGCGGCAAAGAAACATCGGACCGGGAAGCCCCTCCCCTTTTCAGGCTCTGCGGCGACTTGCTGAATCCCCAACCGAGAGTGTGGCAGAAAGTCTCCGTTTCAGGAGGCGATTTCAGACCTGTCAATTTCGCCGGACGCCGCGTGGGAGTGTTTCTGAAAAGCAACAACATCGAGCAGATCCTGATATTCGGGCTCGTTCCGCAGAATGTCTCCGCATCCCCCGGAGAACAGGCATCCGAGATATTCTCCGCATTCAAATCCCTCCTCGGAGAAAACGGATTCGATTTCACGGACACCGTCAGGACATGGTTCTACAACAGGGACATACTCGAGTGGTATCCGGAATTCAACGGTGTCCGGACCAGGTTCTTCGCGGAAAACGGAGTCTTCGGGAGACTTGTCCCGGCCAGCACCGGAATAGGAGCGCACAACAGCGCCGGAGCCGCGATTTGCGCTGGACTGCACGCGGTCAGATCCAGGGCAGGCAACTCCGTCGCGCAGGCCGTGGAGTCCCCCCTCCAGAGTTCCGCCATGAAATACAAAAGCTCTTTCAGCAGGGCTGTCGAGATTGCCTTCCCCGGACACCGCAAGCTCTACATATCGGGAACCGCCAGCATAGACAAGTCGGGGGAAAGCGTCCACATCGGGGACTGCCCGGCACAACTGGCCGAGACGATGCGCGTGGTCGAGGCGCTGCTCCGCTCCAGAGGCATGGACTGGGAGAATGTCTCCCGCGCCATAGCCTACTTCAGAAGAGCCTCGGACATCCCGCTCTTCAAAAAATTCTGCGACGAGAAAAAACTCCCGCCGCTTCCCGCCATCGCCGTCAACGCGACCATCTGCAGGGACAATCTCCTCTTCGAACTCGAGGCCGATGCCATCGCGGACTAAGACGTATTTCGGCCAGAAAAAAAGCAGTTGGAATTTCAACTGTTTTTTAGGTTAAAGCTTCCTGACGTGTTTTTTCAGCCTGTCCTCGATGTCGCGCATCGAATCCGGCCTCCTGGACGGGGCCTTCGCGAGGCATTCGACGGAGACAAGCTGCTCGATGTCGTCCGGAATGTCGTCTCTGAACTTGCCCATTGGCGGTGGCGTTTCGGCCAGATGCTTTTTGTAAAGGTCGCGGGATGATTCCCCGACGAACGGCGGGGATCCGGTCAGCAGGTGGTATATTGTCGCACCGAATGAATATATGTCGGACTTGGCCGTGGCCTCCTCTCCCTCGAATATCTCCGGGGCCATGTATATCGGTGTCCCAAGCACGAATCCGTCCCGGGTCAGATGGGTGGATCCAGACTCCTTTGCGATCCCGAAGTCTATGAGCTTCGGGGATTTGCTGGCGATGTCGAAAATTATGTTCTTGAGTTTGATGTCGCGGTGGATTATCCTGTGGGCGTGGACTTCGGCTATCGCCGAGGCTATGCCGTGCGAGATGGCCAGGCCCTCCTGCAAGGGGACCTTCCCCTTGGTTATCAGGAAACTCTCCAGGTCTAGCCCGTTGATGTATTCCATCACCACGTAGGGGATGGTGTCGCACATGCCCTTCTCCACGAAAGAGACCACGTTGGGGTGTTTGATCTTCTCCATCATCCCGACTTCGTTCTCGAAGCGGGAGGCCATGTCCTTGAATCCAGCGGCGTGCGCGGCGAGCATCTTGAGGGTGTAGACTGTTTTGCTGGCCTTTCTGGTGGCCTTGAATATGAAGGACGACTTGCCCCATCCAATGGTGTCGGTTATGATGTAGTCGCCAACAATGTCGCCTATGAACGGCATATTGTTTGGCGGCTTGATCTGGCCTCTTTTCTCGGCGGTGTGTGAATTCGCCTTCTCGGCTCTGGCCAGATGCAGCTTTATCCTGGTGTTGAGCTCGATGGGGTTGAATGGCTTGGCGATGAAATCATCGGCGCCGCTCTCGAGGACCTTCGAGTATACGTCCTCTATTTCAAAGCTGGATATGAGTATGACGGGGGTCTCTGGCAGGGCCTGCTTGACCTTCCTGCATAGCTCGAAGCCGGTCATGCCCGGGAGGACAAGGTCGGAGATTACAATCCCAGCCCCTTTCCCATCATCGAGCACATCCCGGATGAAGCTTTCTCCGCTGTCGTATATGCCGATGCTGCCGAAGCCGGCCATGTTCAGGGATCTGCCAATCATGTTCACGACGAACTTGTCGTCGTCCACGATGCATATCTTGGCCGCTTCCGTGGAACTGATTTTCACAGTCTTGAAAGGTTCTTTATCCATTCCAGCCCGCGCCCCCTGTTCTACACATGTCCGACTGGCAACTGGACTGCTGTGTAGCATGAATATAGTGGCCGGGATGGAAAAATGCAAGGTGGCGGGCGCCGCCCTTAAATATTTGCTGAACTCTTACCGCCGCCCTTAGGCCCGGCTCATGCCTGTCCGCGCAGACATCACATTGAAAAGAGGCCGGATTGATATATCTTACCGGCTTGGCAAAAGCGGAAGCAGGAAGAATAAAAGAGGTGTTCCGAGAGGAGATGGACTACGATTTTGCGAAAATAGAGAGGAAGTGGCAGGAGTTCTGGCAGGAGAACAAGACCTTCCGCGCGGAGGATTTCTCGAGAAAAAAGAAATTCTACTGCCTTGTCGAGTTCCCGTATCCCTCGGGCGATGGACTGCACGTGGGGCATCCGCGCTCCTACACCGCGCTCGACATACTTTCCAGGAAGAAGCGCATGCAGGGCTTCAACGTCCTTTTCCCTATGGGTTTCGACAGCTTCGGTCTGCCTACGGAGAACTACGCGATAAAGACCGGGATCCATCCGGCGAAAATCACAAAAAAGAACACAGAGCGCTTCACAAGCCAGCTCAAGTCGCTGGGCTTCTCCTTCGACTGGGACAGGGTCATATCCACCTCGGACCCCGGATACTACCGCTGGACCCAGTGGATATTCCTCAAGCTTTACGAAAAAGGGCTTGCATACAAGGCGAGGATTCCGATAAACTGGTGTCTCTCGTGCAAAATCGGGCTCGCAAACGAAGAGGTCGTGGATGGAGCCTGCGAACGCTGCGGCGGGAAGGTCGAGAAGAGGGAGATAGAACAGTGGATGCTGAAAATCACCGCCTATGCCGACAAGCTCCTCGATGGGCTGAAGGACTTGGACTTCCTCGACAAAATCAAGGCACAGCAGAGCAACTGGATAGGCCGCTCCGAAGGCGCCGAGCTCGACTTCGGGCTGAAGAACAGCAAGGATAAAATCCGCGTCTACACCACCCGTCCCGACACGCTTTTCGGAGCCACATACATGGTTCTCGCGCCGGAGCATGAGCTCGTCAGGCGCATCACGACGCCGGACAGGGCCGCCGAGGTGGAGGAATACCGGCGGCGCTGCGCAAAATTGAGCGACATCGAGCGGCAGGAGAACAAGGAGAAGACAGGTGCCTTCACCGGAGCATACGCGGTCAATCCGGTCAATGGAGCCGACATACCGATATGGATAGCCGACTATGTCCTGACCAGCTACGGCACCGGGGCTATCATGGCCGTCCCGGCGCACGACGAGAGAGATTTTGAGTTCGCGAGGAAGTTCAAACTCCCGATACGCTGCATAAACAGGCCGGCCCCTGGCGACGCGGCCAAGGCCGGGCTCTCCGTCGAGAAAGTGCTCGAGGGCGAAGTCTGCTGGACCGGGGATGGCGAATTGATCAATTCGGCGAACGCCGACGGACTCGACATCAATGGAATGAACATCGCTGCCGCAAAGGCGAGGACAATAGCCTGGCTGAACGAACGCGGCATCGGCGAAAAATCGGTCAAATACAAGTTGCGCGACTGGGTCTTCTCGCGCCAGAGATACTGGGGAGAGCCCATCCCCATGGTCCACTGCCATGACTGCGGATGGGTGCCGCTGCCGGAGAGCGAACTGCCGCTGCTGCTCCCCGATGTGGACAGATACGAGCCTTGCGACGGCGGACAGTCCCCGCTGGCCGGCATCTCCGGGTGGGTTGACACCAAGTGCCCGAAATGCGGAGGCCCGGCCCGGCGCGAGACCGACACCATGCCGAACTGGGCCGGCTCCTCATGGTATTTCCTCCGCTACATAGATCCGGACAACAACAGCGCCTTCGCGGATCCGGAAAAGCTGAAATATTGGATGCCGGTGGACTGGTATAACGGCGGAATGGAGCACACCACCCTCCATCTGCTCTATTCGCGGTTCTGGAACATATTCCTCCACGACTGCGGACTCGTCCCCACAAGCGAGCCATACAAGAAGAGAACATCCCACGGCATGGTCCTGGGCGAGGGCGGAGAGAAAATGTCCAAATCCAGAGGCAACGTCATAAACCCTGACGATGTCGTCCGCCAGCACGGGGCCGACGTGTTCAGAGTCTACGAGATGTTCATCGGGCCCTTCGACCAGGCGGCGGCATGGGACACCAAGGGAATAGCCGGAGTGGACCGCTTCATCAGAAAGGTATGGAAGACGTTCACCGAGACAAAGATCGCGGAGCGCCGGATGACCCGCGACGAGGAGAGAATTTTGCACGCGACGGTGAAAAAGGTTTCGGAGGACATAGACAGCCTCGACCTCAACACGGCGGTCAGCCAGATGATGATATGCATGAATGAACTATCGAAGAGCGCCGACATCCCGCGCGAGGCCGCCGAATCATTCGTCAGGATACTCTGTCCATTCGCTCCGCACATCGCGGAGGAGCTGTGGGAAAGGCTGGGCAGGCCGGCGCCGGTCTCGCTCGCGGAATGGCCCGGCTTCGATGCGAATCTCGCAAAGGCCGACGAGGTCGAGATTCTCGTCCAGATAAACGGCAGGCCGAGGGTCCGCTTCAAGGCTCCGGCCGGAACGGACAAGGATGCACTCGTGAAAATGGCGATGGAAAATCCCGAGGTGCTTCCGGCTATCGCCGGCAGGACTGTTCTGAAAACGGTTTCCGTGCCCGACAGGCTCGTGAACATAGTGCTAAAGACATAGAGCCAATTGCAAAACTCCGGACGCGCAAGCGCGTCCCTCCATTTTTACGCC
>DYMC01000051.1 GCA_020721745.1 Lentisphaera sp.
TGTCAATTAGTGGTTAAAAACTTTCTTTCCTCCGTTTCCTCTTTGTAAAGTTTTTAGTCGCGTAACAGATTGGAGACTTGACTGGAAAAAAGGTCACAAGAGTTCATTTTAACTTTGTCTAAAAAATTGGAGACGGCTGTAAGTCCGGACCTGCCGCCATATTTGACTCCCGACGCACTTTCGATCTAGCCCGTTTTTCGCGCGAAAAACGGGCTTTAGCCTAAATTTCTTCGTTTTCCAAGTTGTAAGTCGTTGATAATAAACAAAACGTCCTCCCAAAGGCGATTTGTAGTGCCTAATTTGCGTAAGTTGCTGATAATCAACAAGGTTGTTTTTTAGAGTGCGAAATTTGGGCTAGTGTCATGCATCGTAAATAAGTTGAAATAAAACGTGAGAATTTTGGATGGTCAGGCGTTTTGATGCCGCGAAGGCGATGCAAGCATCGTCGAGCGGCAGCAGGACGGCTGAACGCCAAAAGGCTCACGCCGCAAAGCGGTTATGCCTCTTTTTGCGCGGTCTTCGACTTGTCCGGAAACGACGATACTTAGTGTCTGACCGAAAACAGGGTTTTCGGTCAGACACTACATATACAAAATGCAAAAACAGCTTGAAACAAGATGGAACACTTTGCTTTTGACACGACAAAACATTGTTTTTGCATTTTGTTCAAGTAAATATTCACTGAAGACGTGAGCCCGCCATTTGGGCGGGCAAGCTTCGCAACGTCTCAAGAATGACGGGGTTCAAGTGAAGATTTACCTCGTCGCTTCGGCTGAAAGTGCTGGAGAGCCTCTACTGGACGAGTCCCTTGAGGGCATCCTTGCCTTTGTCGGCTCCGTCCTTGGAGTCTTTTTTCTTGTCCCCCCCATCGGCCGGGGCTGCGGCATCCTTGTTCGGGTCTTCGCCCTTCGCCCATGCCTCCCACTTGTCAATGATATCCTGGAGCTTCTTCAGCTCCTCCTCCTTCTTGGAGGCATCTTTGTTCTTCTCCTTGAGCTTGTCTATCTCCTCTTCGAGCTTCTCGACCTTAGGATCCAACTCCTTGTGCTTTGCGTCGAGCTTTTTCTCGATAGCCTTTTCCTTTGCCTCGATTTTTTTGTCTATGCTCTCCTTCGCCTTGTCGTTCTTTGCTTTCTCGTAGTCGGCCTTGAGCTTTTCGATGTCCTTGAGATCCTTTTCGAAGGGGTTTTTCTCCGCGACACCGGCGAAGATGGCCATGGAAACGGAGATTGATACGGCTGCAATCAGTAGTTTTGCGGTTTTCACGGATGTCTCCTTTTTTTTCGTTACTCTATATCATGCCCGGGACAATTCAAGCGGTTTCGGTTGGCGACGCGAAACCCGGAATCTGGGAGGGGCGCCATGCATTGATGTTCGTCGTGCCGTAAATATTCAATTTCCATCTTGCGGTCGAAACACTGGACACCAGGACGCTCTCGGCGTATATTGGACGGGTGTGTGCCTTGTATAGCAGATACTGGCACAAGCGGAGGGGCGGCGGCAACGGAACCGTCTGGCAGGGACGCTTTAGACCCTTACTTCTAGGGTTCTGTGTAAAAAATCTTTATAATTATTTAGAGCCGACGCATATTGGGGGACAATTTTCTTGAAATCCTTGATGAGCATGCCGTTCTTCGAAAGAAAACTCGTCATCCCATCGGATGAACTGATCGGCAGATGCCCCTTGAACAATACTCTGTCGAAAACCGAAAGGACACAGTCTATGATGTCCGAATGCTTGTCTATGAAATCTTTCATCGTCAAACCTCATGAGCCAATTGCAAAACTCCGGACGCGCAAGTCTCTTGATCCCGATCCCGACAGGGCATCGGGGCGCGTCCCTCCATTATTTATTCAAAAACTCTGCGGCTCTGTGGTCATTCTTTTTGGTTGCGGCCACAGGCCGCCTTGGTACGGATTCAGTAAACGAACGTAGTTTACTGAATACGTACCTATGGAGTCCGTGTGGCGATGCGGATGATTTTCTCCGCGATTTCCCTCTTGGGACTTTTGGAGAGGGATATGCTGCGGCCGTCCTTGGACATCATGACGGCCTCGTTAAGGTCGCTGTCGAATCCAATGTCCTTCCTCGACACATCGTTGGCGACGATCCAGTCGAGATTTTTGGCTTTGAGTTTTTTCTTCGCGTTCCGGACCAGATTTTCCGTCTCGGCGGCGAAGCCTATCAGCAGCTGCCCCTTCCTCTTCGACCTCCCGAGCGACGCGAGTATGTCCTCGGTTCTTTCGAGGGTGATTGTGAGAGTGTCTGATTTCTTCTTTATCTTCGTCCGCGAGACGGATTCCCTGGCCGGCCTGTAGTCGGCGACGGCCGCCGCCATCACGATCACATCTGCGAATTTCGCAAGCCTCCGCATTTGGCGGGACATCTCGGCTGCACTCTCCACCTTGATCAGCTCGACGTTTTCCGGGGCGGGGATGCATACCGGGCCGCTGACGATGGTCACATGGTGTCCGGCCGCTGCCGCCGCCTCGGCGACCGCATATCCCATCTTGCCGCTGGATCTGTTGGATATGAATCGGACGGGGTCTATCTTTTCTCTTGTCGGGCCTGCGCTGACGAGGAATTTCATCTTTCGGGAGCGTTGAGTTCGCTCATGTTTCCGGCTGGGTAGATGACGAGAATCTCCTTCAGCCTCCTGTCCATCTCTTCCGGGGTCATCAGGCCTTCTCCATCGGACGATATTGCGGGTCTGGCTCCCTCCGCCTTGCCCTTCCTCATTGTGACGAAAGCGACTATGCAGGCCAGCACAACTACAGCGACAATGCACGCGGTGACCGCTATATTGAAAGTCTTCAGCCTGCTCTGCTTCTCGACGTTGACCTGCTTGCCCTTTTCGATCTCCGCAAGGATATCGTCCGGAACGGCGCTTTCAGATGCTTTCCCCTTGACCCCCTTGATGGCTTTTGCCGATATGGAGTCGTCCAGGCCATACCGCTGGCAGAGCTTGCGCACGTATGCCTTTGCGTAGACAGACGAAGGGAGTTGCTCGTGGTCGTCCCTTTCCAGGGCTTCGATGTAGGATTTCTTTATTCTCGTCTCGATGGCGACCTGGTCCACGCTGAGGCCGTTTTTTGAACGCGCCTCCTGCAGGATGTGTCCTATGGAAGTGCCTTCGGAGACCACGATGTGCTTTGGATGTTGTTTCGGCTGGAGGGTCTGCTGCTGCTGTGCCGGCTTCCGTGTTGGAGAGTCCATCTTTTGCTGTCCTTCTGGAGCTGCAGGCTGTTTCTGTGGAACTGTGTGCTGCTGGACGTATGTCTGGGGCTTTTCCTTGGGCTGTTGAGGGGACTTGTCCCGTTTTGCAGCCGGCGTCAGCTTCACTGGAGCTGGCGCGGATTTTGGGGACTGTTTTTCCTTGGGGTTTCCCAGCCCGCCTTCCTCCTGCCGTCCTCCGGTCTTCGCGATTTCCTTCAGCTCGTGCAGGGTCTTCGCCGGCCTGGTCCCCATTTTTTCGGGGGCTGGAGCCGGGCTTTGAGGCGCTGGTTGCTGTTTGGGGACGGACGGGGATGGAGCCTTGGCGACGGATCTCTCCTTCTCCGCCTCGTCTGGCGGGGATGTTTTTTCCGGAGGAGTCCGATCCGCTTTTTTGGCTTCCTGCACCGGAGGTGGCTGGACGATGTCAGGGGATGCGGGGACAGGCGGCTTCTCCGCCGAAGCGGCGAAGGAGAAACCGAAGCCGAGCTGTGGCTCGGCATCCTTATGCTTCTTCTCCGGCTTCGCCTTCTTCCCGCCGCCAAAGAGATCTTGATCTTCGAAATCTTTCATGTCTGCAATAATTTCCCGAATATATCATCTAAAACGCGGCTTGCAACCCCCCGCGAATCCAAATTGATTCTTGTTCAATCGTCGAAAGGGACGTAGGAGTCCGCCCGCTTGAATCTTCTGGGGCCGGAGCTGAATCTGGCCTCTCCCCTGCCGCGCATCCGGAACGGCGCCCGTCTGGAATAATCCCTCCGCTCCACGAGATTCTCCGGTATGTCGCCAAGAAAGCAGGACGGCTTCTGGAGAGAGGCCTGCCCGTGCTTCATCCTGAAACTCACGTGGCTTATGAAAAGCCTGCTCTTCGCCCGCGTTATCGCCACGTAGAAGAGCCTGCGCTCCTCGTCGAGCCCCCGCTCCTCCAGCGACCTCTCGTGGGGGAATATCCCGTTCTCCATGCCCACGATGAATACCACCTCGAACTCCAGCCCCTTTGCCGCGTGGACAGTCATCAAAGTCACCGATGGACGCTTCTCCGCGTCCTCATCAACCTTGTCGTTGTCGTCATAAAGCGCATATTTCTCGAGGAATGCGGACAGTGTGGGTGTTTCCACGCCTGGATTCTTCTCGAACGCGGCCATTGCATTGACAAGCTCGAAGACGTTCTCCTGCCGTTTCAGCGCCTCTTCACGGTCCTTGTACATGTGCAGGAGGCCGTCGAGGTATCCGATCTCCTTCAGGAAGTTTTCGCTCTTGCAAGCCAGATTGCCGCCGCTGGCGAATTCCCCCCGCCACTTCGAGAGGACCTTGCCCATTTCAAGCGCGGACTTCGCCCCTTTCTGGCCGAACTCGGCGGCGATGGCCGGATCCGATATAGCCTCCGAAAAAGACTTTCCGCCCCGGCTCTTCTCGACCCGCAGGATGTCGAGCGCCTTGCCGCCGAGTCCTCGCGGGGGCGAGGCGACTATCCTGGAGAAGCTCTGGTCGTCCCTGGGGTTCACGATCAGGCGCAGATACGCTATCGCATCCCTCACCTCGCGCCTCTCGTAGAACGAGCGGGCTCCCACGATGCGATACGGTATCTGCATCTCCCTGAGGCTCTCCTCCAGCGTCCTCGACTGGTAGTTGGATCTGTAGAGAATCGCGATGTCGTCGAAGGAAAGCCTGGACGATGTCGCCTTGAGGGATTCTATCGTTTCGGCGACGTAGGAAGCCTCGGCGTATTCGTCGTCCGCCCCGGTCTCCACGATCCGCTCGCCTTCTCCACACTCCGACCACAGATTTTTCGCATGGCGGTCGTCGTTCCTGGCTATCACCGCGTTGGCCGCGTCGAGGATGACCTTTGTGGAGCGGTAGTTCTGCTCGAGCTTGAATGACCTTGTGCCCTTGAAAAACTGCGGGAAGTCGAGTATGTTCCTCACTTCCGCGCCGCGCCATCCGTATATGGACTGGTCGTCGTCGCCGACCACGCATAGGTTCATGCTGTCCCCGGCGAGCATCCTTATCAGCCTGAACTGGAGGAAATTGGTGTCCTGGTATTCGTCCACCAGCAGGTGGGTGTGCCTGCTCCTGCAGGACTGCAGGACATCTGGTGACTTCTCGAATATCCTCACGGCGAGGAGCAGTAGATCGTCGAAGTCGAGCATGTTCTGGAGGAAAAGCAGGGAGTTGTATTTCTCGAAGACATCGGCGATGTTCCGCATGTCCTGGTACTGCGCCTCGGACCTGAGATCGGCGGGTTCCTTCATCTGCGACTTGCAGGAGCTTATCACCCTGAGACAGCCGTTCGGCTGGATCTCGTCCTTGAATCCAAGCTCGGCAATCGCCTGCTTCAGTATGGAGAGCTGGTCGGATTCGTCGGCTATCGTGAAGTCGGCCGTCCATCCGAGCAGGCCTATCTCCTTCCTGAGAAGCCTCGCGCAGTAGGAATGGAAGGTCCCGAGAAAAACCCTCTTCGCGTCGCCCGGCCGGACAAGGGAGAACAGCCTCTCCCTCATCTCGTTCGCGGCCTTGTTTGTGAACGTCATCGCGGCGATGCAGCCCGGATTCACCCCGCGGTCTATCATATGCGCTATCCTGTGCGTGATGACGCGCGTCTTGCCAGTGCCAGCACCGGCGAAGACCAGCACTGGACCCTCGATGCAGCGCACAGCCTTTTCCTGCTCCGGATTCAGCCTGCCGAATATCTTGTCCTGAGTCATGCCCACCCCCTTCCATGTATATTCACTGAACCCCGTCATTCTTGAAACTTTGCGAAGCTCGCCCGCCCCAATGGTGGGCTCATGTCTTCAGTGAGTATTTACTCGCGCTACTATACATCGTTTTGCTTGACTTGCTCGGATCGCGATGTATTTTCCGGCCAATCCGCAAAAAAAAGCGCCGTCAATGAAAGTAGTAATCCTCTTGCTATTGTCGAACATATTCATGACGTTCGCCTGGTATGGGCATCTCAGGCACAAGAGCTCCCCGCTCTGGATAGCGATATTCGCAAGCTGGGGCATAGCTTTCGTGGAATACTGCTTCCAGGTCCCCGCGAACAGGATGGGGCACGGGCAGTTCACCGCGGCACAGCTCAAGACAATACAGGAAGTCATCACGCTCGTGGTCTTCTCGGTCTTCTCCGTCCTATACCTCAAGGAGGAGTTGAAATGGAACTATCTTGCCGGATTCGCATGCATACTGCTCGCCGTGTTCTTCGTCTTCAAAAAATGGTAGCAGAAAAGCTCTGCAGGGCTTGAAAAATCCCATTCACGAGCTTATATTGAGGTAATTGCAAAACTTTTTTTTCGCGGGCATGGCAACACGTGATTTCATACGTGTCAAGAGCATGCCCCTCCACGCCGATTTTTGCGAAAAATCGGCGTAAAAATGGAGGAACGCGCTTGCGCGTCCGGAGTTTTGCAATTGGCTCATATTAATAAAAAACGCAAGGCTTTCCCAATATGAGCGAAGATATATTGCAGTCGGCACGTTCAATAGTGTCAGAATACACAGGCGGATCCTATGTCTTCGACGAATCCTGCACCGACCAGATAGGCAATATGCTCTCTGGTTTCGGCGAGGGCCGCAAGATAAGCTTCGTAATGGGCGGAGAAGAGCAACCCTGGGCGAATAAGCTGCACGACAAGATAAAACTCTCAGTCGTAACCAACGGCCTTGCCATGCACGGCGGCGTGATCCGCGGAGCCGGACCGAACGCCCCCGTCGAGGATGTCTTGAGAATCGTCGCCATGCTCGAGGAATGGGAGCCGGACGTGGTAGTCGCCGTCGGTGGCGGCAGCGCGATTGACGCGGCGAAGACCGCCGCCCTATACTGGAAGCTCAAGGCGAAGTTTCCCAAGATCGAAACATACGAGGCGCCGGGCGCCATATCCGAGATGTTCGCGAAGGCCGGCAAGACCATTCCCCCTGTCGTCGCATTCATGACCTCCATAGCAAGCTCCCACATAAACTGCTTCGCAAACATATTCTTCACGCCGGAAAAGCGCATGCTGAATCTGAACGATCCCGCGCTGAGGCCGGCAAAGGCCCTCTTCGACCCCCGCTGGACCATGAGCCTGCCATCCGAACGCGTGAAGGAGGCGGCCATCGAGGCATTCTCGCACTGCATGGAAACATACCTGACCTACTCCGGCGAATACGGCGAATACATCGAGTATGTATGCCTCGTCGCCATGGAGCTCGTCATGCAATTTGCGGAAGCCTCCCTGGACGAGAACGATGTGAAGGCGAGAGGAGCCGTCGCAATGGCATCAGACATCGGCGGCATCGCCCTCATGACGGCCAGGCCCAACTGCGGTCACCTGAACGCGAACCTCTGCTCGATATCCGGCCATTCTACGCTCTGCGCCGTCCTCAATCCATACTACGCCGTCCTATATTCGAGCACGACCGGGGACAAGCTTGCGAAAATCGCAGCAGTCCTTTCGCGCTGCGGATACGATGCGCCCGGGAGCGTGGACGACCCGAGGGCTCTCTCGGAGTCCGTCGCGGAGGCGCTGATGCAGTTCTACAGGAAGCTGAATATCCCGACCAGGCTCTCGGAAATCCCCGGATTCGACGAGTCGAAGCTCGCCGAACTCATCGAGAGCGCCACCAGGGAGCTGGCCAGATCCGGATTCAGGCAGCTGCCAGTCGAGCTCAACCTCATCAACGCGGCCAAGTATCTGCGGCTTCTCTACCAGTCCGCGTTCACCGGAGACTACAGCCTCATAATGAATCCTTGAGAAAATGAATCAATGCACTTCCAGACACATGTGATGTCGGGCTGGTGTGTGGGGAACATCCCGAGACTATCCCCGAGGGGAGCGGCTCTTCTGCATGGTCGCGGCGGCCGCCCCCGATCTCGACGGCCTGAGCTGGCTCTTCGGGCAGAAGGCCCACTGGGATTGTCATCACGTGCTATGCCACAACCTGCTTTCGGCCATGCTCGTGTCGCTTGTGCTGGCCATCCTATCCCCCCGCAGATTCAAGGACTTCTCCATATATTTCCTGCTTTTCCATCTGCATCTTCTGATGGACTTCCTCGGCTCTGGGGGAATGCTGGACCATCCCATACCTCTGGCCTTTTTCGGAGAGGCTGACATTTGAGTTCCCATACTCATGGCCACTATACTCCTGGCAGAACATCCTTGCGGGAACAATCTTCCTGGCCTGGACCATCGCAATCATCCGCATAAAAAAAGAGAACCCCGCTCGAAGCCCTGATGCCTTCGCTCGACCGGCAGATCAGCAAACTCGTGGCTCAGCTTGGCCGCGGAAAAAAGCCGCCGGCGAAAAGCTGCGAAATTCGCGGCGACGAAACAAAAGAGAAAAAATACCAACCCGATCCGTCCTTCGAGGATTTCAACCGTGAAAACCAGTTCAGACTTGACAAGGCGACCTGTCTTGACTTGATGCGGAAGGATCAAAATGCAGCTCTCCATCTCTATTTGCGTAAGCCGTTGATAATCAACAATGTTGTTTTTTAGGGCGCGAAATTTGGGTTAGGAAGACCGACGCGCCTTTTCCCACAGACAAGCTTACCTTCCTCCTTTCAATCTATTGTATTACAGTTTCGAAAGGGAGGGCTGGTAGTCCCGAGGCGTCGTAGAGGTTCACCCGGGGATTGTTGGCCCAGGGCGGCTGCGCCGGGATTTCCTCCTTCCACGCGCCACTTTTCCCCGAAACAGTCTCCGCCACGGCTCTTCCATCAAGAGAGACCCGCACATTCGCCGAATTGCGGATCCTGCCAGTCAGTGCATGGCAGGGACAGTGCTCCTTCATCCTTTATCTTCATGTTCCATCCGTTTTGGAAAAGCAAAAGCAATACATCACGCCGTGGACTTAGCAAGGAATTTTCGCGATGCCGAAGTATCTGGCCTTGAAATATTCCATCCGCAATATTTATTTCGAGCTTTGATAAAAAGCGAAAGCGGGGAGAGACGGGATGAGCGAAACGACTTCAGGTTCGGCAAGGCGAACGGTTCTATACGACAAGCATCTCGCGCTGGGGGCCAGATTTGTGCCCTTCTCCGGATGGGAGATGCCAGTCAACTATTCCGACGGGATCATAGCCGAGCATATGCAAACCCGAAAAAACGCCGCGCTCTTCGACATCTGCCACATGGGCGAGTTCAGGGTCTCGGGCCCCCGGGCGGAGAACGCGCTCGACCGCATCGTCGCAAGGACGGTGAGGACGCAGCAGCCGGGCACCTGCAGATACAATTTCCTCCTGAATGAAAACGGGGGCGTGATAGACGACATAATCGTATATCGGATCGGCGCCGAGGAGTTCTTCATTGTCGTCAATGCGGGGACGAAGGATGGCGATGCGGATTGGATCAGGGGCAAGCTCGACGGTGCCGCGGAATTCGCGGACGAGTCGGACTTCACCGCGAAGCTCGACCTCCAGGGGCCGGAGTCTGGAGCGGTGCTTGAGTCCCTTGGCTTTAAGTCCTCCGCTCTTCCGGGATACTACAAGTTCATGTCTGCGAAAATCGCAGGGGTCAAATGCCTGCTCAGCCGTACCGGATACACCGGAGAGCTTGGATACGAGATATACATCCACGCGGACCACGCGGGAAAGGTCTGGGACGCGCTTCTCGCCGACGGACGCGTCAAGCCGGCTGGCCTTGGTGCCCGCGACACTTTGCGTCTCGAGATGGCGTATCCGCTCTACGGACACGAGCTGGACACGGCGACCACTCCGGTCGAGGCTGGATTCGGGAGAATGCTGGATCTGTCCGGCGACCGCGTCTTCATCGGTGGAGAGGCCCTGCGAAATTCGCGGCCGCGCAAAAAGCTCGTAGGCATCGAACTCGATGGCAAGAGGGCTGCACGCGGGGGCTCGGAGATAATGTCGGAGGGGGCGAAGATTGGAGAAATCAGCTCCGGCTCATATGCTCCATCGCTCGGCAGGGCGGTCGCCCTTGGCTACGTGCCGGCAGATTTCCCGAGCGGGAAAGACCCGGTTGAGGTTTTTTTCAAAAAAATTGCTTTCAAGGGTTGCTTTTCGGAATTGCCGTTTTATAAGAATGGAACCGCAAGAAAATAAAAAACGGATTTAAAGAAAAAACGAGGACCGATATGAAAAAATACACGAAGACCCATGAGTGGATCGAGGTGAACGGAGACGAGGCGACGGTGGGGATAACGGAGCATGCCGCCGCCGAACTCGGTGACATAACTTTCGTGGAAGCTCCCCCGAAAAGCACCGACATGATAATGGGGGACAAGGCCGGAATGATCGAGTCGGTCAAGGCGGCATCCGACATATACGCGCCGACAAGCGGAACGGTCTCGGCCACCAACAAGAGGCTCGAGGACGACCCCGGCCTTGTAAACCGCTCGCCGGAGGACGAAGGCTGGATATTCAAGATGACCAACATGGATTTCGAGGAGTACGAGAAGCTCATGACGAAGGAGGATTACGACAAAATGCTCAAATCGAAGGAGGCGAAGTAGAGCCTCGATGCCTTACATACCACATACCGCTGAAGACCTGAGGACCATGCTGGATGTCTGCGGGGCGAAGACTCTCGAGGATCTCCGCGAGCAGACGCTGGTCCCCAGATCCGGGACGAAATTCAATATCCCTTCCGGGAAGTCCGAATTCGAGGTCGTCGAGCACATGCGCCGCCTCGGGAGGCTCAATTCGACGAAGCTTGTGAGCTTCCTCGGGGGCGGATACTACGACCACATAATCCCGGCCGCCGTCTCCGCCATCACCTCGCGCTCCGAGTTCTACACATCCTACACGCCTTATCAGCCGGAGGCGGCACAAGGCACGCTGCAGGCGATTTTCGAATACCAGTCCGCAATATGCAGGCTCACCGGAATGGATGTGTCCAACGCCTCGGTATACGACGGGGGCACCGCGCTGTTCGAGGCGATGACGATGGCAGTGAGGGTCAGTTCCCGCCGCGAAGTGGTGATATCCCGGGCCGTCTCCCCTATATTCCGCAAGATGATCCAATGCTACAGCGCGAATCTCGAATTGTCTCTCGTCGAAGTTGAAGAGGGCGCCGGTCTCTCCTCCAATGCCGCGGGTCTTGCGGAAAGGATTTCCGACAGGACGGCATGCGTTATAGTCCAGAATCCGAACTTCTTCGGGACAGTCGAGGATTTCTCCTCCCTCGCCGAGGCCGCCCGCGCGAAGGGGGCCGTGTCCATCTGCTCCACGTATCCGATTGCGCTGGGCATGATCAGAACTCCCGGAGAAATGGGTTTCGACATAGCCACTGGCGAGGGGCAGAGCCTGGGGATACCGCTAAGCTTCGGCGGGCCGTATCTCGGATTCATGGCGGTCCGCGAAAAATACATGAGGAAAATGCCGGGCAGAATAGTCGGAATGGCGAAGGATTCGCAGGGGCGCGAATGTTTCACGCTTACGCTCCAGGCGAGGGAACAGCACATCCGCAGGGAGAACGCGATGTCCAACATCTGCTCCAACGAGACCCTCTGCGCCATAGCGGCTATAGCCTACATGAGCGCCGTCGGCAAGGATGGCTTCGCCAAGATCGCAGGCCTCTGCCACTCGAAGGCGAACTTCCTCGCCGAGGAGCTCTCCAGGATAGAAGGCGTCTCCGTCGAGAACAATGGTGCGTTCTTCAACGAGTTCACGGTGAACCTGCCGTGCGACGCGGCGGAAACTGTTTCGCGTCTGATAGAAAAGGGCTATGCCGCCGGATTCCCCCTCGGCAGATACTACCCCGAAAGAAAGCGGCAGCTCCTCGTCGCGGTGACTGAAAAGCGAAGGAAGGAGGAGCTCAAGGCCTTCGCGACATCTCTGGAGGCTGCAATATGGACTTGATATTCAAGATTGGAAGCCCCGGAAGAAGGGGATCCACCGTTCCCGCCGCCGACGTGCCTGAGAAGGTCTCGCTTCCGGGCGGGCTTCTGAGGGGGCGGAAGGCGGAACTCCCCGAGACTTCCGAGCTTCAGACTATCCGCCATTTCACTCTCCTGAGCAGGAAGAACATCGGACTGGACAGCACGTTCTACCCGCTCGGATCATGCACGATGAAATACAATCCTAAATTCCACGAGACCGTCTGCGCCATGCCTGAATTCTCGGAACTTCATCCGCTTCTCCCCCAGCTCAGGCACGGCGGCGCCCTCACACAGGGCGCGCTCGCGGTAATTTACGAGACTGAACGGATGCTCAGTGAAATACTCGGATTCTCGCAGTGCACAATGCAGCCTCTCGCGGGCGCCCACGGGGAACTCACCGGAGCCATGATGATCGCAGCATACCACGCGGACCGTGGCGACAGGGGCAGAAAGATAATGCTGATACCGGATTCCGCGCACGGCACCAACCCGGCCAGCGCAACCATGGCGGGGTTCACGGCAAAGACCATAAGAAGCGCGGCGGACGGCGGCGTGGATCTCGCCGAACTCAAAAATTCACTGAATGAAAAGGTCGCCGGGCTTATGATAACATGCCCCAACACGCTCGGCCTCTTCGATCCGGGGATAGGCGAGGCATGCAGGCTGGTCCACGAGGCTGGCGGCCTCGTTTACTGCGACGGCGCGAACCTCAACGCGCTCATCGGAATCATCCGCCCGGGAGAACTCGGCGTGGACGTGATGCATGTGAATCTCCACAAGACCTTCGCATCGCCCCATGGCGCAGGCGGACCAGGCTCCGGACCTGTCGGAGTGGCCGAAAAACTCGTCCCCTATCTTCCGATATCGAGAGTTGACAAGAGGGACGACGGCACATACGCCCTTAAATACGACTTCCCGAAGAGCATCGGATACATCGCTCCCTTCTACGGAAACTTCGGGGTCATACTCCGTGCATACGCCTACCTCCTCACCGTCGGCTCCGAAGGGCTCGAAAAGATTGCCCTGTATTCAATCCTCAACGCGAACTATGTGAGACAGAAGCTGAAGGGTTCCTTCGATCTGCCATACGACAGGACATGCATGCATGAATGCGTATTCTCCGCGGAGAAAGCCCTGCAGAAAGGGATTCATGCCGCGGATATCGCCAAGGCGCTGATAGACAAGGGATATCATCCGCCCACGATATGCTTCCCGCTCATAGTCAAGGAGGCGCTCATGATCGAGCCCACCGAGACGGAGGACAAGGATACGCTCGACAGATTCATCGGGGCGATGATCGAGATAGCCGAGACAATCCAGTCCGATCCGGCGAAGATAAAGGCGTGCCCGGCCAGCACCCCGGTCTCCAGAATAGATGAAACCGCCGCCGCAAGAAAACCCATCACAGCCTGCATCGGCTGAAAAATCATGGAAGTGTTGATAGTAAGAGCCGAATTCAAATTCTAGACACCCCTTTTTCCCAGATTTTTTGCTCCATGCCTTGACTTTTCACCTTTCCGGTGTAGCTTCGTTTCGTAACTTTGAAACTGGTTCCAAGGAAATAATGAAAGTTTTTATGGAAGAAATCGGAAAATTAGTCATAACTCCTTGCAA
>DYMC01000259.1 GCA_020721745.1 Lentisphaera sp.
CATGGGGGAAAAACTGGGGCGGCAAGGCTTCGGCCTGTATGCAGGCGAAGGCTATGAACAGATAGACGACCTTATGGCGAACATATACCACAGGCTCGTGAAGAACGGACTGCCGGTTTCCTTCTTCACCTCCACACACGGACTGAAAAAATGGAACGGGGCAGAGCCGCTGGTGCTTGTCGACGGATACAACCTGTGCGACTGGGAGCTCGATGCGGTGAAGCGGTTGAACGCGGCCGGCGCTCCGATCCTCGCCATCGGCGAAGCGGAGGCCGGACGCGACCTGTCCGGATCCGCGGCGTTCTACGGTGCAACGCAGGACAATGGAGTATGGAAACTCGCCCCGGATGTCCGCACAGTCTCCCTTGACAGCGCTGCCAATGCCTACGTCCGGACAAAACCCGGTGCGGGCCCTGTTGTGTTCGTCCCGACAAACGGGAAAGACCTGGGCGGAATAGCCTCTGCGCAACTGGTGAAGGAAATGATGGCTTTGACGGACAGGCCTCTGTCTGTCCCAACAGGAATAGCAGCTACACCATTTGTCAGCCAGGGGAATCTTTTCCTTGCCCTGCTGGACCAGGGCGACGACAGCCGCGAGGTCGCGGTTGGCCTGCGTCCGGAATGGTTCCTGCCTGCGCTGAAGGGAAAGACCCTCCGCGTGATAGACATGGACCGCGCCGAGGAACTGCGGGCCGATAAGAAGGATGGCCGTCTTGAATTCAAGCTGAAGGTTCCCGCATCGTCCGGGCGGATGGTAATGATAGCGAAAGGAGAAGAATAATGTCTTACCGATTAATCAACGCATGTTTCCTTCTTTTCATGCTGTCTGCTTTTACCGGCTTTGCCGGAGACGTGAAGAACCGAGGCGTTCTGGTCTGCGTGGGCGAGAATGCATCCGGGCCGATCAGGAAGGCCGCGCAGGAGCTGGCCGCCGGCGCGCAGGGAGTCCCGGCTCTCAGGGCGCTCATAAAAACACAGGGCCCGTCGGGGCCGGTGCGTCTGGTCCCGGGCGAAACGCTGATGATCCGCGATCCCCGGCGCAGCGACAGGTTCGAAGGCAAGGCGTTCGAGCAGGCCGCATACAACCATCTTGTCGTCATTGGGCTGGCAAGCTCGGACCCTCTGGTGAAACAGGTCTGGGATGTTGGTGCCGCAGTGGACGAAAAGGCGAAGACGATTTATATGGAAGGCTATGGCGCGATCCAGGGCGATGTCGGCTACATCGAATCCACACGCAATCCGTTCCTGCACAGCCAGCAGATGCCTTCAGCCACATTTGACACCTGCCTGTTCCGCATTTCCGGAACTTCAGAGGCTGGCGTGCTGGCGGCGGTCAAGGCGTTCAGAGGCGGAATGCTCAACGGGTTGGTTCCGGCCGGAAATATTGCGCGTCCGGAAAAGACAATACTTGATCTCGATCCGTCCGTGGAGGCATGCCCGCTCCCGTTTCCCCGTAGTGTGACAATTCCCGGCAATGAAAATAAAAACGGAAAGGCATTCCTTGCCGGCTGGACGCAGGCGGCCGCAAATGAATACCGCGCATATCTCGATCGCGGCGGACACGAGCCGGATCGCGTCTGGCGTCTGAAATATCTCCGCCCGGACAATTTCAACCGGATAGATCCTGAAGTCTGGAGCTGCGGATTCCACCGCAAGGCATGGGGCAATGCCGTGACGGTGGCGCGTTTTGCCTCCCAGGAGGATGCCGCCGACGTTGTAAAATCCATTCGGAACGAAGGGAAAAACTGGAAGCAGCTTTCCTTGGCCGGTCTTGAATTCTGGGAGACGGCGCAGCCCGGGGACGAGGTGTTCAAATCCTCGTCCGGATCTGTTTTCGCCGGCGCAGTCGGGAAATATGTCGTTCTTTCCAGTCTGCCCGCGAAGGCGACAGAGGGTCTGCTGAAGGCGGTCGGAACCTCGAACGACAAGGGTTCCAGGTAAATATTCGGCCGGCTCAGTATGCATCAAAAACAAAATATGTCAATAGCAAGAGTGTGACCCCGCTCATCAG
>DYMC01000052.1 GCA_020721745.1 Lentisphaera sp.
CCACCGCTTGTGCGGGCCCCCGTCAATTCCTTTGAGTTTTAGTCTTGCGACCGTATTTCCCAGGCGGTGAACTTATCGCGTTAGCTCCGACACGGAAGGGGCTTAATCCTCCCACGTCAAGTTCACAAAGTTTACAGTATGGACTACCAGGGTATCTAATCCTGTTTGCTCCCCATACTTTCGTCCCTGAGGGTCAGTAGTCGCCCAGAAAGCTGCCTTCGCCTTAGGTGTTCCTCCCGATATCTACGCATTCCACCGCTACACCGGGAATTCCACTTTCCTCTGCGACACTCTAGTCCACTAGTTTCCAATGCAGTTCCAAGGTTGAGCCTTGGTATTTCACATCAGACACAGCAAACCCCCTGCGGACCCTTTATGCCCAGTGAATCCGAACAACGCTTGCCACCTACGTATTACCGCGACTGCTGGCACGTAGTTAGTCGTGGCTTCCTCCCGAGGTACTGTCATTTATTCTTCCCTCGTGACAGAGGTTTACAATCCGAAGACCTTCATCCCTCACGCGGCGTCGCTCCGTCAGGCTTTCGCCCATTGCGGAATATTCTCGACTGCAGCCTCCCGTAGGAGTCTGGGCAGTGTCTCAGTCCCAGTGTGGCTGACCATCCTCTCAGACCAGCTACCCGTCATAGCCTTGGTGGGCCATTACCCCGCCAACTAGCTGATGGGACGCGAGCTCAACCTCAAGCAATAAATCTTTATCCAAGCCCCCATGCGGAGGCCGGGACACATTCGGTATTAGCCCTAGTTTCCCAGGGTTATTCCCAACTTGAGGGTAGATTACTCACGTGTTCCTCACCCTTGCGCCACTGAACTTTCCTATTGCTAAAAAAGTCCCGTTCGACTTGCATGCCTAATCCACGCCGCCAGCGTTCGTTCTGAGCCAGGATCAAACTCTCCATGGCATAATTTCATATACTCCGGCTCGCGCCGGAAAACTCAATTGAACAAACGATTACATCGCACTATTCAGTTTTCAAATGAACCGCAAAACTTTCTTTCTTCTGTCTCGCGGGTGGTTATTATACACCAGCTTGTTCCAGGTGTCAACCCCCGATCGCAAAATTTTTGAAAGAATCTTGCTCCCAACCGCCAAAATCATTTTTAGCGGGTATTAGATTACACCCCTTCCAATTTAATGCAAACGCAAAATCAAAAAAAAATCAAAAAAAAATATTCCCCTATGAAAACACGGCAAAAATGAGCGCGGAAAAGCCCGGGACGCAGGGCGAAAAGAAAAGTGCAGCCCACGGACGCTCCCAGCCTCGGTCAACGCCCGACGTAAGATACACATTCCCCCCGCCCATTTCGACACCGTTTCAGATGGCAGTGTCACCTGATCGGACTCCCCCCCCGACGTTAGTTCAGTGTTAGATACGGAACTTCGCCCCTTCCGCTCTTTGAATTGCACCACGGGCGGACTAGCTTATCGGGAAAAAACAGGCGTGACCATCATGACATCAGTCGCCCTCTCGAAAATATCGAAGACATACAGGAGCGGGGAGAAGGCCGTCCTCGACTCGATAGACCTCGACATCGCCCCCGGAGAACTGTTCTTCCTGCTCGGCCCGAGCGGCTGCGGAAAGTCAACCCTGCTCCGGATCATCGCCGGACTCATAAAGCCCTCGGAGGGAAAAATCAAGTTCGACAACGACGACGTGACAGGCCTTCCAACTGAAAAACGCCACACCGCAATGGTCTTCCAAAACTACGCCCTCTGGCCGCATATGACAGTCCTCGAAAACGTCAAATTCGGCCTTTCAATAAGGGGAAAAAACGAAAAAGAGGCCGAAAAACAGGCTTCGGACTCCTTGTCCATGGTTGAAATGCAGGATTTCGCCAGAAGAAAGCCCAGTGAACTCTCCGGGGGACAGCAGCAGCGCGTCGCTCTGGCCAGGGCGATAGCCGTGCGGCCAAAAGTTCTCCTCCTGGACGAGCCCCTCTCCAATCTCGACGCCAAGCTCAGGATAGCCATGCGCCGCGAAATTCGCAGAATATGCAAGGAGTCAGGGCTCACCACCGTCTATGTGACCCATGACCAGAAGGAGGCTCTCGCCATGGCCGACAGGATGGCCGTCCTCCATGAGGGCAGACTCTGCCAGGCTGGCTCCCCGCACGAAATCTACCGCAGACCCAACAGTGTCTTCGTCGCCGGATTCATCGGGGAAGGCAATTTCATCCCTGCGAAAATCGCGGAAACCCGCGATGGAAGCGCCGTGGCTGAAACCCAGCTCGGGGCAATCGCCGCAGGCGTTCCCCCTTCCGCGAAATTCGCAAAGGGAGACCCTTGCACCCTGCTGATCCGCCCCGAAAGCATGCTCGTCTCGAGGGAGAAACGCGAAAACAGCTTCCCTGCGAAAATCGCAGGAGGTGTCTTCCTCGGCGAGTTCACCCAGTGGACTTTCGACGCTGGAGAGCGGACAATCATCGTTTTTGAACAGAATGCTCCGACAAGGAGGGAGGGAGAGGAATTTTTCCTGTGCGCAAGCCCGGAAAATATCGTGGCACTGCCACAGGTGTTTTAGTGCGGATTCTGTAGACGAACGTAGTTTACTGAATACGTACTTGCTCGCCTCTGGTGAGCGGAATGATGGAGGGCGCTTTGCGCTGTTCCAAAGCGCAGTCGAGCCTGCGCAGTCCAAAGCGGCTCCGCCGCGAAAAAATAAACAACGCTGAACCGTGAACGGTGAACGATGAAGACATTCAAACTCGCAATACTTGGTTTTCTCCCTCTTGCGGCCCTGATCGCGCTGCCTGTCGCGCTGCGCCACGCATACGACAAGGAAACAGCTTGCGACACCCCTGGAGCAAAAGGCAAAAATATCTCCCATGCCGCCGACGCGGCGCGAGCCCCAGGGCGAACAGGCCCGGAGCGCTCCCTGGTGATCGTCACCCCGCATGTTGAATCCATCCGATACGAATTCGAACGCGGATTTAGAGCGCACATGATGGAGACGGCCGGAAAGGACGTGGCCATTGACTGGCGCATGCCCGGCGGCACCTCGGACATAGTCCGCTACGTTGACGACCGGTTCGCAAGCGAATTCAGAAGATATTGGGAGGCGGACGCATCACTCGGCCCATGGACAAAAACCGCGGCGGATAATTTCACAAACAGCAAGATGGACTCGCCGCCGGACGACGCCGATCCGGAGGCGCTCAAGGCCAGAAAAGTTTTTCTCGATTCGAATGTGGGCATTGGCATTGACCTCTTTTTCGGCGGCGGTCAATATGAGATGGACAAGCAGGCGCGGAAGGGCTTCGCCGTTGACGCGGGTCTGCTGCAATCGCATCCGGAATGGTTCACTGAAGATGTTATCCCGCAGAAATTCAGCGGCGAGATATTCTACGACCCGAAAGGAAGATACTACGGCACATGCATATCGTCGTTCGGAATTTTCTACAACGAGGATTGCGTGAAGCTTCTCGGCATCCATCCGCCGCGACGCTGGAGCGACCTCGGATCGGAAAAATATTTCGGCACACTAGCCCTCGCCGATCCGACAAAGTCCGGCTCCATCAACAAATGCTTCGAGATGATAATCCAGCAGGCCATGGCCGAAACGATAAAAAAATACGGAGGCAAGACCCCCGAAGCTCTTGAAAAGGGATGGGCGGATGGATTCAATCTGATAAAGAGAATGGGCGCAAACTCCAGATACATCACCGATTCCGCAAGCAAAGTGCCTCGCGATGTGGCGAAGGGCGATTCCACAGCGGGTATATGCATTGACTTCTATGGCCGCACCGAGGCCGAATGGGCGCAGCACCAAAGGTGCGGAGAGACAAATTTGAAATACCTCGCCCCCGTCGGAGGCTCGTCGGTCTCCGCAGACCCGATTCTCCTCTTCAGAGGCGCCCCAAACAGGGAGACCGCGGTCGCCTTCATCGAGTTTGTCCTCTCGAAAAAGGGCCAGCGCCTCTGGAACGCCAGAATCGGAACTCCGGGCGGGCCGGAAAAATACGCACTGCGGCGCCTGCCCGTCAGGAAGGACATGTATGCCCCTGACGAGATCGCCTTGATGAGCGATCCGGATGCCCGCCCGTTCTCCCCGGAGGAGGAGTTCAACTACGACCCTTCGCTGACGGCCAGATATTTCTCGCTTATCAGAGTCCTGATCAAAACTATGCTTATAGATCCCCTGCCTGAATTACAGGACGCTTGGAAAAAAATCATCGAGGCGGGAGGGCCGGAAAAATGCCCAGCCGCCATACTTGAGTTCGACAAGATGCCTTTCAGCTACGCCGAAGCTGCGGATGTCGCCAAGGCTCTGAATCCCGGCGCGGAAGGAAACAGCCCGCTGTCCGTGCTCCAGGAACAGAGAAAAATCTCGGAATTCTTCAGAAAACAGTATCTAAAAGCCGCTGACACAGCAGGCACCGGCCGGCAAATTGAAACACACTTGAAGGAAACACCATTTTGATTGAAAGCGGCGTCAGCGAGCACCTGCGGTCTCGGGATGCAAGCACAGAAATACCGCAGTCCAAACAGCCTATCAGCTACTGAATTTCGACGCGAAGCGTCCTTGGACTGCGGCATCCCCGTGCCGCTTTGGTTTTGTACAAAAAAACACGGGGTGTGGCAGATACAAAATCTTTATCAATAACAGAGATTGAAAATGGCAGCACGAAAAAAGAACATCATACGCGAGGAGAACGCCGGATATGGCGGCGGGGGGATTGTGCTCTACCGCGATCCGGACGGCAAGGTAAAACTGGATGTCCGCCTAGATAAGGAAACACTGTGGCTGACACAGAAACAGTTGTCCTTGCTGTTCGATACCGAACGAAGCGTGATAACAAAACATTTGCGCAACATATTTTCATCCGGAGAGCTCGATGAAAAAAGCAATGTGCAAAAAATGCACATTCCTGGTTCAGACAAGCCAGTGGGCTTTTATAACCTCGATGTCATCATTTCCGTAGGCTACCGCGTTAATTCAAAGCGCGGCACCCAGTTCCGCATCTGGGCGACCCAGGTATTGCGCGAGCACATTGTCAAGGGGTATTCGGTAAACCAAAGACGTATGAAGGAGCTTCGCCAGTCGCTTAAGATTGCAGGGCAGGTTCTCGACCGCTATGATATTACATCTGATCAGGCGAAGGCGCTCCTGCGCATCGTCACGGATTACTCGCACGCGCTTGACATTCTCGACGACTACGATCACCAGCGGGTGCGTCCGGTTAAGGGGACCAGGGGCGAGGCAAGGGAAATCTCCTATGATGAAGCCATCTCAATCGTGCTCCAGCTGCGAAAGAAGTTTGGCGGCTCCGATCTTTTTGGAAGGGAAAAGGACTCCAGCTTGCGAAGTTCGCTGGCGGCAGTGATGCAGTCTTTCGACGGGAAGGACCTCTATCATAGCCTAGAGGAAAAAGCCGCCCATCTCCTCTATTTCCTTACAAAGAACCATAGTTTTGTAGATGGAAACAAGAGAATTGCCGCATCTTTGTTCCTATGGTTCTTGGAAAAGAACGGTATTCTCCATCGGCCGGATGGTTCCAGAAGACTGGCCGACAGTACCCTTGTGGCCATCACACTACTTGTTGCCGAAAGCGATCCAGTCCAAAAAGACATACTCGTGAAAATCATTTCAAACCTCATAAACGGAAAGGAATAGCATTTACATGAAATTCGCGAAATTCGCAATGGTAGCCTCGCTGGCGGCATTCTTCGCCGTCTTCCTCGTGCTGCCGGTCTACACCGTGGTCGCCGAGGGGTTGAACCTGAGCTACATATCGGAAATTGCGAAGAATCCCATATACCGCGAGGGCATGCTCAACACCTTCGCAATCGCGCTTGTCAGCACAGTAATGGTAGCATTCATCGCCATCCCCCTTGCAATGCTGAACGACTCCTTCGACTTCGCAGGAAAAAGTCTTGTCACCCCCATGCTTCTCGTTCCGATGATTCTTCCGCCTTTTGTTGGTGCCCTCGGCTTCGTCCAGATATTCGGACGATTCGGGGCGATAAATTCTCTGCTTGCCTCGACGGGTTTGATCGAATTCGGCGGCGGTCCGGACTGGCTCGGCGGAGAAGGCCGCTTCTGGGCAGTATGCACCGTCGAGGCCTTCCACCTCTACCCGATAATGTATCTGAATGTGCTTGCGTCCCTCGCCAATCTCGATCCGAGCCTCGACGAGGCCGCAAGAAATCTCGGATGCGGCAGGATGCGCAGATTCCTGAAAATAACGCTTCCGATGATCCGCCCCGGACTCTTCGCGGGCGCAAGCATAGTCTTCATATGGAGCTTCACCGAGCTCGGAACCCCGCTCATGCTCGGATTCAACCGCGTCACCACCGTGCAGATCTTCAACGGGATCACCGAGCTGGAGACAAACCCCCTGCCCTACGCGCTGGTCGTGGTCCTGCTCGTAGTAGCCTGCGGACTCTACGCCGGGAGCAGGATGGCCTTCGGCGGCGCAGCCGATGCCGCTCCTGTCAAGGGCATGATAGGCTCGCGCGGCAGAAAGCTCGGAATGGTCTACGGACTCCTGGTCCTCCTGCCCTTCCTGGCCGTGTCCGCTCTCGCCGCCCTCCCGCACATCGGAATGCTTCTGCTCTCGGTCTCGGGCAACTGGTACTGCAGCATCCTGCCATCATCATACACGCTTGAACATTTCAAAAATGCGCTGTCCCATGCGCTGGTGGTCCCGGGGATCATAAACAGCCTGAGATTTTCGCTTTTCGCCATGCTATTGGCCGTCGCCGCGGGAATGGCGGTGGCGATCATGACGGTCAGGTGGAAGACCCCCGGATGGCAGATATTCGACATCCTGGGCATGATGCCGCTCGCAGTCCCCGGAATAGTCCTCGCATTCGGCTACCTCAGCATGTCCATCAGATACGACTGGGTGCGCTCGATAATGGATCCGGTGAAAAATCCAACCATCCTGCTGGTGCTCGCATACGCCATGAGACGCCTGCCCTATGTGCTGCGCTCGGTCGCGGCGGGATTGCAGCAGACTCCTCCCGATCTGGAGGATGCCGCCCGGAATCTCGGCGCTGGCGCCTGGACCGCCCTTCGCAGGATCACAGTCCCGCTCATTGCCGCAAATATCGTGATAGGAGCGCTTTTCGCGTTCAGCTTTTCGATGATCGAGGTATCGGACTCGCTTATACTCGCGCAAAAAACGGAGTTCTTCCCAGTCACCCGTGCGATTTTCGAGCTGTCCCAGGTTCTCGGCTCGGGAACCTGCCTGGCGTGCGCGTTCGGCGTATGGGCCATGGCATTCCTGGGCGCAACCCTCGTGATCGCATCCACCATCATGGGAAAAACCATCGGATCACTGTTCAGATTCTAACCCGTTTTTCGCGCGAAAAACGGATTAGGGATTGTTGATCGAGCCAATTGCAAAACTCCGGACGCGCAAGTCTCGTGATCCCGATAGGGCATCGGGGCGCGTCCCCTCCAGAGGCGGGCAAGCCTCCATTTTTATCCTCCTGCGGAGGATGGAGGGGCATGCTCTTGACACGTATGAAATCACGTGTTGCCATGCCATCGAAAAGAGTTTTGCAATTACCTCGATCAACAGTTCCTTGGGTTCACCAAACTTCAGGGATCCGAAGCTCCGTGATTTTACGGTGGTGCTTCGCTGGCGCATCATCCCCCGATGCCCGCTGCCTTGCGGATTTCGCGCATTGTGTCCTGGGCGACTGCTCTGGCCTTCCGCGCTCCGTCGGCGAGTATTCCCTCCACCCGGGCGGGGTCCTTCAGGTATTCGGACCTCTTGTCCCTGAACGGACGGAAATGCTCCCAGTATATCTCGAACAGCTCCTTCTTCGCGTGGCCATAGCCGTAGCCGCCCTTTCTCAGCTTTTCGGCCATCTCCGCGGCTTTTCCCCCGTCCACAAAGAGCTTGTAGAGGAGGAAGGGGGTGCATTCGTCAGGATTCTTCGGATCGTCCAGGCCCTTCGAATCGGTGACTATCCCCATGACCTTCTTCCTGAGCTCCTTCTCGTCGCCGAAAAGCTCTATTGTGTTGCCATAGCTCTTCGACATCTTCTCTCCGTCGGTCCCGGGAACTATGGCTGTGGAATCCCTTATGATCGGCTCGGGGATGGCGAGGATGTCGCCATAGCGGTTGTTGAAGCGGACCGCTATGTCGCGGGTCACCTCGAGATGCTGCTTCTGGTCCCTGCCGACCGGCACCAGGGTGGACTTGTAGATCAGTATGTCCGCCGCCATCAGGACCGGATACGCGAAGAGCCCGTGGTTTGGCACCATCCCCTTGGAAGTCTTGTCCTTGTAGCTGTGGCATCTCTCGAGGAGGCCCATGGAGGTCTGGCAGCTCAGTATCCAGGCAAGCTCGGTCACTTCGGGGACCTCCGACTGCCTGAAGAATATCGTCTTAGCAGGATCGAGCCCGCAGGAGAGGAAGTCCAGCGCCACATTGAAGCTGTTGCGGCGCAGATCCTCCGGGGCCATTGACGAGGTCAGCGCGTGGAGGTCGGCGATGAAGAGATACGTCTCCCCTTCGCCCTGGAGCTCTATGGCCGGCTTCATCATCCCGAAATAGTTGCCCAGATGCACGTCCCCTGTCGGCTGGATGCCGGAAAGTATTCTCTTTTTCATCCTCGGGTCCCTCGTGGGAAATTTCTGGTTTCGCATTTTAGTTGTCTGGTGCCGGAGGGGGGAGTCGAACCCCCATGCCCTTGCGGGCGCCAGATTTTGAGTCTGGTGCGTCTGCCAGTTCCACCACTCCGGCGCAGTCAAAACAACAATATAATCTCTGAAACGGCAGGAGCCAATAGGAAATGGCCACTTTGGGCAAACATTCCCCTGGACAGAGTCTGCTGGAAAAAATCAGCATACGATCCCATGGGATTATTAATACGTTGAATGGCAATTAGATACACATGAATATGCCTTCAATCGCCTTCACATTGCTGGCGACTTCTTCAGAAACTTGAAAGCGCGATCAAGCGACAGTATGGTATCTCCATGGCAAGTAGCACTTTTGATCTACAAAATCGTTCATCTTCGCGGAAAGACAGTGATTCGGTCCTGCCTCCGCTGCTTGCCACGCAGTTTCTGGGAATTTTCAACGACCACGCCTACAAGACGGCGGCGGTCTTCGCGATAATCGGCTCGTCCGGGGACTACTCCCGCAACGCCGCCTTTCTGGCGATGATAACGTTCGTCTACGCGCTGCCATTCATAGTGTTTCCCAGTCCGGCCGGATTTTTCTCCGACAGGTTTTCCAAGAGGAACGTCATAGTCCTGACAAAGCTTGCCGAGCTCGTAATAATGCTCCTGGCCCTTCTGTGCTTTGCGAAATTCGCAGGCTGGGGGATGATGCCGCTGATTGCCGTCATGTTTCTGATGTCGGCGCAGAGCTGTTTCTTCAGTCCGGCATACAACGGGATAATTCCTGAATTCTTCTCGGAGCGGAAGATATCCAGGGTGAACGGAATATCGGGCATGCTCAGCATGCTGGCCGTGCTTCTTGGAATGGGCCTGGGCGGACTTGTGAAGTCGCTGGCCGGAGAGAGGCTGCACTACTGCGGACTTTTCTGCACGGGTATTTCGCTGGTCGGATTTCTCGCGTCGCTCAAGGTGCAGCCTTCGCCGGCCCTGAACCCGGGGAAGAGGTGGACCTGGCTGTGGTTCAGCGACTTCATGGCCAGTCTCCGCAAGATTTTCAGGGAGAAGGCTCTCTTCATGTGCTCCCTTGGAGATGCCTACTTCTCATCGGTCGGCATAGCGTTCCAATCGGTTCTGCTCGTATATGGCAAATTCTCGCTCGGGCTCCTCAAGGTTCCGGAGCTGGTCCTGCTCCAGCTCGTCAGCGGCCTAGGCATAGGGCTGGGCTGCTGGCTTGCCGGCAGGATTTCGGGGAGAAAGGTCGAGCTGGGGCTTGTCCCCTACGGGGCAATCGGGATATTTGCGTTCATGCTGGCCACCCTGATTCCAGGCCCCCCTGTGCAGTTTGGCTACATAACGGTATTTCCCCTGCTCACGGTCTTTCTCCTGCTTTCCGGGGTCTCCGGAGGCCTCTTCGTGGTTCCCCTCAGGGCATACATCCAGCAGAAGAGCCCCGCGGAATGCAAGGGCGAGATAATCGCAGGCGTCAATGTGATGTCTTTCGTGGGAATAGCCGCCAGCGGGATAATTCTCTTTCTCCTCACCGCCGGAGTTCCGGAAGGGGAGCGGAGCTACCTTCAGGGGATGGAAAGGCTGAGGATATTCGCTGTCTCGGCGAAACCGGAGCTTCTCGTCATCCTCATGTCAATCCTTACGTTGGCCGCCCTCGTGTGGGCGTGCAGGACCCTTCCCATGTTCATGGTCCGATGCGCCGTGGTGACTCTCACGAACATAGTCTACAAGCTCAAGGTGGAGGGCGACGAGAACATCCCCGAGAGAGGCCCCGCCCTGCTCGTGTCCAACCACATATCCTTCGTGGACGGGCTGCTCATAAGCGCAGCGTCTTCGAGAATAGTCCGCTTCATGATGCATCAGGACTACTATCGCCATCCGCTTTTCCACTATTTCGTCAAATGGGCCGGCTTCATAGAGGTTCCCGACGGAGGCAGGACTGGCGCGGTGAAGGCGATGATCGAGCGCGCCCGCGAAGCCCTCCGGAACGGCGATGTGGTGTGCATATTCCCGGAGGGCAGGCTTACGCGCAACGGCGTGATGAGCGAATTCAAGAAGGGGTTCTCCATGCTTGTTCCCGACGGCATGGACGTGCCCATCATACCGGTCAGGCTCGGAATGATATGGGGCAGCATATTCAGCCACTACTACGGGAAGATAAAGATAAGAAAGCCGATGGAGCTGCCGCATCCGGCATCGGTGACTATTGGCCGGCCGGTTCCGAGGGACATAAGCGCGTTTGGCCTGCGCCAGGTCATATCGGAGATGGCCGCGGATTCGGAGATGAAACCACGCAACGAGGAGCGCACCATCCACTACCAGTTTGCGAAAATCGCAAAACGCCATCCGTTCAGGAAAACCATCTTCGAGAAGGACAAGGGGAAGGGAATCGCCAACTTCATGCTCTTCTACAAGTCGGTTCTGCTCAGCCGCGAAATTCGCAGGCTCGACAAGTCGGACTCCGGATGCGTCGGGGTGCTCATGCCGAACTGCATAGCCGCCGCCGCCAGCATTCTGGCCGTCCTGGACGCGGACAAGACCCCTGCCGTGCTCAACTATAGCGTTCCTCCCGGGACCATGAGGGCGGCGATTGAAAAGGCCGGGATGAAACTTGTCGTGACCAGCCGCGTCTTCATAAAAAAGGCCAGGATGGAGGAATTCCCCGAGATGGTTTTCCTCGAGGACATTGCAGCCGGAATTTCGTTGCCGCGCAAGCTCCTGTGGGGCATTCTATGCGCCGTTCTTCCCCATCAGGAGACCATGAACATTGTGGCCCCCCGCAGCCACCGCGATGTCAATTCCACGGCCGTGGTGATATTCTCCAGCGGCAGCACCGGGTCGCCGAAGGGGGTCATGCTCTCCCATAGGAACATCAACGGGGACATATACTCCTTCCTGCGGGTGATGGGCTGGAGGCCCAGGGAGGACAAGATACTCGGGAATCTCCCGCTGTTCCACTCCTTTGGATTCACGACATCCTTCTGGCTTCCGCTGATGTCCGGAACTACGGTGGTCTATACGCCGAATCCGCTGGACATGGCCGCCGCCGCCGAGGCGGTCGAGAAGTTCCGGATAACGATCATGCTCTCGACCTGCAGTTTTCTCCAGCTCTTCATGAAGAAATGCAGGAAGGAGCAGGTGGCCTCGCTGCGCATGGTGATACTCGGAGCGGAGAAGATGAGGCAGGCCGTCGCGGAGAAATTCAAGGAGCTGACGGGAATAACACCCATAGAGGGATATGGATGCACCGAACTTTCTCCAGTAGTGTCCATCAACATATCAAACTCCATACTCGAGCTCGGAACCCAGTCGGGTCCGGTCGGCAGCGCCGGCCATCCAATGCCGGGAATCTGCGTCAAGATAGGATCCCCGTCGGACTGGAGCGAACTGCCCCAGGGTGAGGAAGGGCTTGTCCTCGTCAAAGGGGCCAACGTGATGCAGGGATATCTGAACGAGCCGGAAAAAAGCGACGAAGTAATAAGAAACGGCTGGTATAACACCGGAGACATCGGGAAAATGGACTCCGAAGGAAGAATATGGATAACAGGAAGGCTGTCGAGGTTCAGCAAGATAGCCGGCGAAATGGTCCCGCACGAGAAGATAGAGGAGGAAATACATTCCATACTTGGCAGCGAGGACAGAATCGTCGCCGTGTGCGGAATCCCGGACGAGAGGAAAGGCGAGAGGATCGCGGTCCTGCATCTGGCCATGGACATGAGCCCGCGGCAGATAGCCGATGCGATGAGGAAAAGGAAAATTGCGAACCTGTGGATACCGGATCCCGCCGACTTCAGGCAAATAGACCAGATGCCGCTGCTCGCCAGCGGCAAGCTGGACCTCGCAAGGCTCAATAAAATAACGGGCGAATTGTTCAAAACCCGGGTTTGAATGCCACATATCCGATGGATTCTATAAAGACAAGCGAATCTTGGAACGAGAGGACGGGGCTGCTCCTCGGGAATGAGCGGCTTGCGAAACTCGCAAAAGCGTCCGTGCTGGTCGTGGGCCTTGGAGGGGTCGGAGGTTTTGCGGCGGAATTCCTGTGCCGGGCCGGAATAGGAAGATTAACCCTCTGCGACTTCGACATTGTCCATCCGAGCAACAGAAACCGTCAGATTGCGGCGTTGACGGGGACAGAGGGCAGGCCAAAGGCGGACGTGATAGCCGAAAGACTGTTGCAGATAAACCCCGGGCTGGACCTTGATATAATTCCACTCCGTTTCGAGGAGGGGACCGCGGAGAAGATCCTTGCGGGGAGATACGACTACGTAGTTGATGCGATTGACAGCCTGTCCCCGAAGGTTTTTCTGATAGCGGACAGCGTGCGCATGGGCTATCCGGTCATCAGCTCGATGGGTGCCGGAGAGAAATGCGATCCGTCTCTCGTTCGCTGCTGCGACATAGAAGAATCTTATCAGTGCCCTCTCGCAAGACTTGTGCGCAAGCGTCTCCACAGGCTTGGCATAAAAGGAGGAGTGAAGGTGGTTTTTTCGCCTGAACCGCGTTTCAGCGGGAGGAAAAAGCTGATCTCTGGAGAACCTGTCGGCTCCATCTCCTACATGCCCGCGCTGTTCGGGATACACTGTGCGGCGGCGGCGATAATGGAGCTGTGCCGCCTGCAAAATTCCATGCCAGGCCACTGCCAGACTGGAAAATAAAAGAAAAACTGCCTGTTTCGGCAAGACTTGAGGGGAGTTGGAAAAAAGTTTGGAGGTGTAGGGATGAGTTATGATCCGGAGATTCATCATAGGCGTTCGATTCGCCTGAAGGGGCATGATTATGCTGGTGGCGGGCTGTATTTTGTGACGATTTGCGCGCATCGGGAGGCGGGGGATATTTTTGCGCCGCCAGATGTTCGTGGCATGGTGGCAAAGGAATGGGAAAATGCCGTCGGGGCCCGCCTCGTGCCTGCCCATAATAAGAAGGGCACCCAGGGCGCCCACGAGGGGTGCCCGTACGTG
>DYMC01000053.1 GCA_020721745.1 Lentisphaera sp.
ATTTCAGATTTCAGATTTCAGATTTCAAATCTCGTGAGTACTTTGCACCGTCCCGGCGCAAAGATGTTTGCGCGGAGACCGTGCAAACTGCTTCCAACTCCGGACGCGAACGCGCTCCGGGCGAAGATTCCGCATCATAGCCCCAGCCCCGGGAGTCTTGCAATCTCCAGTTCGAGGTTCGGTGTGAACAGCCCCTTGCCGATGGAGGAGCTGAGCTCCTCCGCCGTCCAGAACCTGACCTCGTCAATCTCCTCGCGGTCGAACTCGAAAGGCCCGTCGTGGACAATGGAGAATGCTCTCGTGTTCTCGGATTCGATCGCGTTGCGGATTTTTTCGTCGAAAAGAAATTTCATCGGGGAGGACGCATGGATTCCGAGTTCCTCCGCCATTTCGCGTTCTGCCGCCTTTTCGTAGTCCTCGCCGGGGGCGAGATGGCCGCCGACCGCCGTGTCCCACATGCCCGGCTGGATGTCCTTCCTCATGCTGCGCTTCTGGAGCAGCATCCTTCCGTCGGAGTGGAAGACAAGCACATGGACGGTGCGATGTATCAAGGCGGGATTCCCGTGGCATTCGCTGCGCGGGGCGAGCCCCACGACATTGTCGTTCTCGTCAACAATTTCGAAAAGCTCGGCGGCCGGGGCGCCTCTGGAATTACTTGTTTCAGAATTCATGTGTCATGCGAGCGCGACGGCTGCTATCTCCTTGAATATGTCGGGCAGTGACTTGCTTATACCCCATCCTGGAAAATGCTTCTTCATCTTCGAGAGGTCCGAAATATAGCAGATGTGGTCGCCCTTGCGGTTCTGCTCGACATATTCGTATTCCAGTTTTTTCCCGGTCACGTCCTCGGCCATTCTTATGGCCTCGAGCACGGAGACGCTGTTGGCCCTGCCTCCGCCAAGATTATAGACCTCCCCGCTGCGGGGATTCTTGTGGAACGCCTCAAAGGCACGGCATACGTCGAGAGAGTGGATATTGTCCCTCACCTGCTTGCCCTTGTATCCGAAAATCCTGTATTTCCTCTTCTCCTTCACGCATTTGATGAGGTATGCGAGGAATCCGTGGAGCTCCGCCGCGGAATGCGCCGGGCCCGTCAGGCATCCGCCTCTGTAGCAAGCCGTCTTCATCCCGAAGTATCTGCCATACTCCTGCACCATCACGTCGGCGGCGACCTTGCTCGCGCCAAATACGCTATGTAGGGAGTTGTCTATGCTCATCGTCTCCTTGATTCCGCCGTAGTCGGACTTGTCCGCGTATTCCCATCTGCTTTCGAGCTCCTTGAGCGGGAGGCGGTTCGGGGTGTCGCCATAGACCTTGTTCGTGCTCATGTAGCAAAACGGCGCTTCGGGGCAGAATCTTCTCGCCGCCTCGAGCATGTTCAGAGTGCCCACCGCGTTCACGTCGAAATCGTCAAAGGGGCGCGATGCTGCAAGATCGTGGCTCGGCTGGGCTGCGCAATGGATGATGAAATCGGGCTTCAGCCCCCCGACGAACCCGAGCAGAGTCTCCCTGTCCCTTATGTCAATGCAGTTGTGTGTGAAGGACTTCGTCGCCGCAAGTATCCTCCTCAGGTTCCACTCGGTGTCTCCATCCGGACCGAAGAAATCCCTTCTCATGTTGTTGTCCACTCCGTGGACCTTCCATCCGCGCCTGTCGAAGTACGTGACGCATTCCGAGCCTATCAGCCCGCTGCTTCCGGTGACGAGTAGTTTTTTCATGGCGGCACCTTTGGTTGGGATTGCTTAAAAATCAGAGTTCCAATGCTATATTAATAGTTTTGTTTTTCCATTTTAAAAGCCTGAAAATGAAACGTCGCGGGAAAAAATCGAATTTCATCTCCGGTTCCCACGGGCTTTCGTCAGAAAGGATGCGGAGCGGGGAGAAGCTGCTGCGCTCCGGCACACTGCTGAGTTGCGAAAGGCGCGAGGACGGAATCGTCGAGGCGCTTTTCAGCGATCCAGCGGACGGAAGCCTGATACGCGCGTCTTCGCGCGCCGACGGCACTGGAGCGGAATGCAGCTGCGGCTCTCCTGGAAGTTGCGCACATGTCTCCGCGCTCATCGTCCACGCCGCGAAATTCGCAGAACTGCCGTCCGGGAGCCCGCTTCCCGGAGGCAAGCCCGGATATGGTGCGCTCCTGTCGCGCGACAAGGATGCCCTGCTCGCGGAGTCGCGGATGGGGGAAAGGGATTCATGCCTGAAGATATTCCTCGACGAAGGCTTCCCCCATCTTCCCGCGAAGTGGTCGCTGCTCAAGATGAACGTGGAGATAGTCTCCGGCGCGAGAAGCTACAAGGGCAGCATAGGCAACCTGCGCCAGATACATGCGAAGGGCACCCTCGGCGGGCTCCTCGCCGACAACATCTTCACGCTCCAGGAGAGGCAGATAATACGCTATCTCTCATATAATGCCGAATACGAGGACTCCATGCTGCTGTTGAACTCCGAGAAGGCCTCGGACTTCTTCCATTGCCTGCCTGGATTCGACAACGTCTTCTGCGGTTCCTCGCGGATATCCTTCCTCGGGGAGCCATGCTCTCTGGCGGCGGGACTGCTTTCCAGCCCGTCCGGGGCGCGGATCGTGCCGCTGCTCAAGACGAGGACATCATGCCTGAACATCGAGAGCGCCTCCTTCGTGATAGGCCAGAATGGCGCGTGGACAGGGGTTTCCGGCACTTACTTCTGGGTGCCGGGCACGAAGGACGTGAAGTGGATGCGCGACTTCGTCCGATACGGGAGGAAGTTCGCGACCTCCGGGGAGCTGGATGCGGAACTGGCAAAGTTCAAGGCATCCGGCATAGAGATTATTCCCGGGGCGGAAATCGCAAAGACCAGGAAAGGCGAGCCCCCCCATGCCGTTCTTCTTGCGAAATTCGCAGAGAAGCAGGCTGTCAGCCTGACGCTCCTCTTCAGATATGCCGGAGGAATATTTCCCGCCGACTTCAGCCCGGCGGCGTTCGGCGGGACAACGATAACCGAGAGGGACACGTCCGCCGAGATGTCCTTCGCCAGACGCATCCTCTTCGCCGGGTTCAAGGAGGATGCGAAAAGAACAGGGGTATATATTTCAAGCAGCAGGGAACTCGCCACACTCTTCCTGGGCAGACTCGCCCCGAAATGGCGTTCCGACATGGAAATATACGTGGACGGCGGCGGCTCCATAGCTTTCCCCGGGTCCGCTGCGAGGGAGGCGCGCATCGAGACACGGCTCGTCTCCTCCGACGCGGAATCATTCACGATAAGCTGCCGGGCAAGGTCCGGCGACGACACGCTGCCAATGGATGAAGTCCTCAAGGCCTGCGAGGGGAATTCGCCCTTTGTCGAGCTTGCCGGCGGTGGACTGGTCGAAATTCCCCCTTCTCTTTCCCGCTTCCTGCTCGCTGCAAAGGACATGCTGAAGACTTCGTCCGGCGACTCCATAAGGCTGTCAAAGGCGCAAGCTCTCGCATGGGATTCACTCTCCGACGGCTGCGACGATGCAAAGGTGCAGAAGATATCGGAGTTCAGCGGAATCATCTCCAGACCGGGTGTCCCGGTCGAGGTCCCGAAGGGCTTTTCCGCATCTCTGCGCCAATACCAGAAGGACGGGCTCGCATGGATGATGTCGAGATTCGAAAACGGCTTGAACTGCCTTCTCGCGGACGAGATGGGGCTTGGCAAGACGGTGCAGGCGATATGCGCCGCACTGCTTTTGAAGGAGGGAAGGAAAGGGGAAAATTTCAAGGCTCTGGTCCTATGCCCGAGCAGTCTCACGGAGAACTGGCAGATGGAGCTTGCGAAATTCGCCCCCGGTCTGAAGACTCTGCTTCTGCACGGCGCCGGAAGGGGGGACAAATGGAAAGAGGCGGAGCGCGTGGACGTGGTCATAAGCTCATACTCCACGTTCAAGAGGGATCTGGAGCGGCACATGCCCATGGGATACGGCCTTCTCGTGCTCGACGAAGCACAGCACATAAAGAATCCTGAGACCGGCAACGCCAGATCATGCAAGAAGATCGCCGCCGCGCACAAGCTGGTCCTGACCGGGACACCCGTGGAGAACGCACCGGTCGAGCTCTGGTCCATTGTGGACTTTCTTCATCCCGGGATACTTGGAACCCACAATTCATTTAAAAAGCAGTTCCAGAACGGAAACATGGAGGAGGCGCTGAAACGCTTCTCCCTGCGGGTATCGCCGCTCATGCTGAGGAGGCGGAAGGCCCAGGTCCTTCCCCAGCTCCCCCCAAAGACCGAACAGATGCTCTACTGCGAAATGGACGACCTGCAGGGGGCCGCATATTCGGAAATGCTGCGCAAATCCAGGGAGAGATTGGGCGAACTGCGCGGCGGCGGCGCCAGGCCTGGAAGCAAATTCGAAGTCCTGACGCTTCTGCTCAGGCTGCGGCAGTTCTGCTGCCACCCATCCCTCCTGCCGGACGAATTCGGCACGAAGGATCTGCCATCGGCGAAGACAGAACTGCTCAAGGAGCTCATACTCGAGGCCGGTGACAGCGGACAGAAGACCCTCGTCTTCAGCCAGTTCCCATCCCTGCTCAAGATCATCGCCGGGTGGATGGCATCGAGAGGCGCCGACTTCGAATACCTCGACGGTTCGACGAGCAACAGGATGGACAGGGTCGGGAGATTCAACTCCGACAGCCGCTGCGGGGTCTTCCTGCTAAGCATCAAGGCGGGCGGATTCGGCCTGAACCTAAGCTCGGCGGAAAGGGTGATAATCTACGATCCATGGTGGAATCCGGCCGTCGAGAGGCAGGCGGCGGACCGTGCCCACAGGATAGGCCAGACAAAGCCCGTCACCGTCCAGAAGCTCATCGTGAAAAACAGCATAGAGGAGAAAATACTACTCCTGCAGGAAAGGAAGAAAATCTATTTCAACAAGCTCGTCGAAGGAGCCCCCTCCGTCTTCAGGGATCTCTCGATGGACGAAATCAAAGCCCTCTTCCAATGATCCGACGGCAGTGGCGGAAAGCAAACCCCGTCATTCTTGAGACGTTACAAATTTTCAACGCATCCCTTCTGCTGATCCGCCCGCTCATGATTGGACTCCTATTTTGTGGATTTTTCACTTCTTGCCCGGGATTTGGTCTGTTGGTTTTCTTCCATGAACGCGCCAATTCATGAGCACATAGACAATTTTCTCTCTAAGTTGATCCTGACCTGTTCTTGATTCAGCCAACGCCGAGAAATTGGCTCTGGCTTCATCCAGTGACGATTCAAGCTCCGTCCTTAATGCTTCACATGTTTCGGGCGATCTTGGCAATTGAACATCCCCCCTTATCTCGAGCGAGGCAAGGGTTGCAACAAGCGTAGCGTGAGAGGGGCTGGGGCATGATAAATGGATATTGGAAGTGCCCTGCTTGAATATCACGGTGCCTGGATTGAACATGTCCTCGGATCCGATCAAGGAGGGTTTTCCGTCCGGGATATTGATGGAGACGACACAGCGGCAGCGTTTTTTTATCCAGTCTTTGACTGGCAGGCCAGCCTCGCGTTCGCTCAACGAATGCCATATGCTCTCGGCCATGTCCTGAGGCGAGACATGATTTCTACCTGCCGCAGCGCGGTTGCGCATGCCTTGTATCTCAAGGGTTCGCTGATATCTGTAATACAACGCCGTCTGATAGTGCAATTCGCGAATCAATTCTCTCCTTGTATCGTCATCATCAACACCAATCATCCTGAAAACGGCATCGTCGAGCATACGCCTGTCGTCCTGCTGGAGCTCCCGCGAAAGCTCGGGCGGCCCGGCGAGAATTTCCCTCATGTGCTCCTGGGAATGGCATTCGAGCATAGATTCCTGGACAAGATGGGTGACGCGTCTGCCGCACATGCTGTCAAAGGCCTGTTTGATATCCCTTGCCACGTCCTCGCCTGCACCCCTCGGGTCTGGAACTTCCAGGAGAACAGCATCACAGACTTCGGTCTTGAGATTGCCCTCCGTGCCAGCATATCTGCCGTAAAAACATTTCATCAGGGCGACAACAGTGCTATTCAAAATGATGGGGAGCAATTCAGAATCATGTTTATCGTCTGGAACGAGAGTGTAAAGATTGCAATTGCACACTAAATCTTCAGGATTTCCCGGAATAATGTGACGATACTGCTGAGCTTTAGGCCAAAATGCGACACCCAACTTATTTGTTGTAACATCATACCATTTGGGTCTTGCCGCACATGTGGATCGTTCCGGGACTGGGACGGAATCCGACTTGTTCGACGCGAAGGTCTGCCGGGCTCCCCATCGGATGTATTTGGCCGCATAGGACCGGGATATGTCCTTGAGGTCGGCTGAAACCCACAGTACCACTCTGTTGCAGTCTGATTTCCGAACGACTGGGCGGTCAACCTGCATGAGGCTGTGGACTTCCGGACGGATGAATTCTGCCTCGATCGGATGTATGCTGTTGTCGCCAGCCTTTATTATCCTGATCTTTCCGCTCTCGACATCCTTCAGCTTGCATGGACTGAGGAGGGGAAGGTTACGCCATAGGAGACCTTTTTTGATCTCGGCGAGCATTTCCTCGGTCACATCCCGTGGCATGAAAAAAGCATCGCAGCCACTTTTGATCCCGAATCTAATTTCCGCCAATTCCCCAAGCCTGACAAATTTGTGTCCGTATTCTTTCAACAATTTGAAATAGATGTCCGGTGCTCGTAGGAATCTGCCCCATTTTCCAGCGGCATAATCCGGGTATGAAGTGCGGGATTCCGACAAACGAAAGTTCTGTTTATGTTCGACACTAGACGTTTCGTGCCCGCAATCATCATTCTCGTCGTCGCCGGAAGCATCGTGGTCGGCCTTCTTGAGGAGTTCCCATGCTCGAAGGCCTTCCTTCCAGAGATCCGACTGGCGAACAGCTATGATCCTGAAATCATCCGCATTCTCGATAGCTATGAATTCTCCGTCCTTCGGAGAGGCCGATTTCATTATCGTGTCCCTGAGCTTTTCGCTCGAAATCTGCCTTTCGGCCTCTTCAGTGCCGCGCTTCTCGCCAAGTATGCCGCGCAGAGGCTTGACGAACCTCACGAAACGAACTATGTTGGAGGATGCCGCCTGCGGATCTAAAACTCTCTGCAAAATAGTTATTGCCGTCTTAACTCTTGCGTCGGCGAACCAGGGTTCGTCGAGGCTCTCCATCACCGCAACCAGCTTGAAGTTCTTCAAAATCCATCTCTGCAGTGGGAAACCGTATTCGACATCGAGCCAGCTTGATGAAGTCAGGAAGCCAAGATAACCGCCGTCCTTGAGGCATGATGCTGCAACCGGCCAGAAATAGCAGTGCTGATCGCTTCTTCCCGACAGCTTGAGGTCGGGCCACATGTCTGAGCATAGTTTCTGAAAATGTTCCTTGGTGTTCTTGCCCCTCGACACGAAGGAGTCTCCAGACTCGCCCGGCTGTCTTTTAAGGGAGCCGAGCTTGTTGATGTCTTCCTGACGGATATAGGGCGGATTGCCTAGCACCGCATCGAGTTCCGGAAGGGGCACCGGAGTCGAGATTCTTTCACGGGCACCAGTCCCCTGGCTGCGGGTGGGTATTCTGCAAAACTCGCTTCTGTCTTCAATTAGTTCGAAGAAATTGCCTCTTGCGACAAGGGGATAGTTCCCCTCTTCGGTTATCTGTCTGGCGGCGAGATTCAAAGTTGCAAGATGCGCGGCGAAAAGCTCTATGTCGCAACCGAAAATCTGTCCGAGAAGCTCTTCATGGCGAAGATGCGAATCAATGCTCCTCTGCGCCCTTCCGTCACGTTCCGACAACCAAGCCTTCCGATGATATGCGCGGACGAGAAAACTTCCAGATCCACAGGCCGGATCAATCACTGCGTCGGCAGCCCTGCGGATGCAAAATACATTGATGACATCAATTATGTCCTCATGGGTGAAAAACTGTCCGAATTTCTGGCGTTCCTCGGGCGCAATGAGCTTCTGGAATATTCCGCCGATGATGTCATAGGGAATCTCCCTGAAATTATACTCGGTGAGATTCGCCATGACCCCCTTCCAGCCCTGGCATGATTTCGACGATGCAAAGACCAAAGCGCCCATCCTGTCGTCCACATCAGGATAGAATATCGGCTCGTAGTCTCCGCTTTCGCGGACGGCTTTTTGGAATTCCGCACGGAAATGATCGTAAATTCCGCTGTGGCCTTCCCGGCTTTCTGTCATGTCGAGTTGCCTCAGACGCCCGGGAAATCTGGCGCGTATGGCCTCGTAGAAGATGATCCTGTTGCAGAAAACATAGCAAAGCGTCCGTGCGGCGCGCTCGACCGCTCCGTGCCACGAATCGCTGTCGGACGGGTTGACCGTCCATCCCATTTCATTCGCCATCCACTTTTGAAAATCGGCCTTGAAGGAACTGTTACGCTGGCATTCTTCAAGGATGAATTCGCAAGTCCCGGACATCGGCCAGTCCAGATGCGTTTCGAGTGCCTTTATGAATACGATATCCGGAGGCAATCCCCAGTCATCACGTTTGTTTCCACAAACGGAAGCAAAGAATTCAAAGAATTCCGGAAGAAATTTTGTCTTCACATGGTTCAAAACCTCGGGCCGTCTGCAATCGTGTGGATTCTTCAAATTCAATCCTGAATTCCAATCTCTTAGACGCCTATTGATGACCGGGACATTCCACTTGCTCAGGTCGAAGAGGACAAAGCAGTTCACATTCCAAGTGAAAAAATATGGGCATTGAATGTTGTCAGCCTTCTCAAATGCATCCCTCATGAGAGCAAGGTCGTATGGGGAGCGCCCCTCCGGCGTCCCGGGAAGCTTGACTTCTCCGCAGAGAATGGGAGTATTGCCGTCCTTCAGAAAAATTCTCAGGTCGTTGCGCCTGTAGTTGCCCCTGCCGTATTGTTCGATCCTGACATCCTTGAACGGCCATTCGGGATGCGAGCGGAACAGCTCATCACAACATGATTTGACTTCCGCGCAGAATTCAAGCTCATGCATCCTGATTTTGGAGTGCTCAGACATTCCAATCTCCACACGAATTCATCTTGGACTTCAAGAAACACCCTCATCTCAACTGGACCGGGAGCTCCTTTGCGATTTTCGCACGCAGGCCGTCGTGTATCCTGTTCACCTCGTCGTCGGTGAGGGTCTTGTCCATGCTCCTGTAGTGGAAGGAGTATGCGAGGCTTTTCCTGCCCTTCCCGATTTTCCCGTCCGAGAAGACATCGAATATCTCGAACTTCTCCAGGAAGGGAGTTTTCTGCCTTGCCACAAAGCTCTCGATTGCACTGTTCTCCAGCGTGCTGTCGGCTTCGAGCGCTATGTCGCGTCTGGTTGATGGATATTGGGAGAACGCCTTGAACTGCAGTTTCGGTTTTTTTATCGCGAAGATCGCGGACATGTCGAATATCGCCAGGTAGAGCGGGGCTTTTATGCGCATGTTCTTCACCAGAGGCCGCGCCGCCTCCCCGATTATTCCAAGGAATTCGGAACCTATGCGGAGCGCCAGTTTTTGCGCCGTGAAGATTCTGGATGCCGGACTGTCATCCGGGAGTTTTTCAAACTTCCAGCCGGGGAGCATGTTCAGGTCGAGGATGCTCTCGACGAGTCCTTTGATGTCGTAGAAGTCGTAGAGCTCGGATTTTTCGGCGGAATATCTTTCCGGATGCCTTCTGCCGGACATCGCCACGCATAGTTCGAGCTTCTCCGTGATGACGTTTCCATCTTTGGAGAACACCGCGCCCATCTCGAAGAGGGCCAGATCGGAGGAGCCGCGGGAGATGTTCCTGTTCACCGTGGCGAGCATCCCGGACAGGAGCGAGGGGCGCATGTATTCGCTGTCCTTGCTCAGCGGATTCGATATTGGCAGGATGGTCCTCTCTCCAAATCTCGGGTCGAGGAGCGCGGAGTCCCTGTCGAAGAAGCTGTAGTTGAGGCATTCGGAGAGTCCGGCATCCACCAGGCTGTTCCTGAACTTCTCTATTTCAATATATGCGTCATCTTCTATGAGCCCCCCGCAGACCGCCCGCGGCGGCTCGATGGGGATTTCTGATATTCCATGTATTCTGAGCACCTCCTCCGAGAGGTCCGCCTCGGAGAACAAATCCAGCCTGCAGGACGGCGGCATGACGATGCATTTCTCCTCGTCCTTGTCCTTTATACGGCAGCCCAGGCGCTTGAATATGCCGGCCATCTCGTCGTTGCTGATGTCCATCCCGAGCAGGGATTTTATCTTCGCGAAGCGGCATGGTATTTCGGTCTGGACCGGCCCCCTGGCGCGGATGTCCACGAGTTCCGAGGCGACTTGTCCGCCGGCCAGTTCGAGGATGAGCGACAGGGCCCTGTTGCTTGCGAAGGTGACGCCTTCGATGTCCACCCCCCTTTCGAAGCGGTGGGACGAGTCGGATGAGATTCCGAGTCTGCGCGAGCTTGCCCTTATGTTGGATGGCTCGAAATATGCGCTCTCGATCAGGAGGTCGCTTGTCGAATCGTTTATTCCGCTGCCTTCTCCGCCCATTATGCCGGCCAGGGCGACCGGAGCCTCCGCGTCGCATATGACAAGGTTGCTCTCGTCGAGTTCATGGACGGTGCCGTCGAGGGTCTTTATCTTCTCTCCCCTGAAGGCTTTCCGCACCACTATCCTCCCGCCCTTCAGGAGCGAGAGGTCGAACGCATGGAGGGGCTGCCCGGTCTCGAACAGGACATAGTTGGTGATGTCCACGATGTTGTTTATCGGTCTGAGGCCGATCTTGCGGAGCCTGTCCTTCATCCACTCGGGGCTTTCGCCGATCTTGACTCCGCGGACTATCCTCGCGGTGTATCTCGGGCATAGTTCCTGGGCGAGGACGGACACGAGCTGGGAATTGTCCGCAGGGGGCGCCTTTGCGAAAATCGCAGCGCTAGGCATGCTGAAGTCCAGTCCGCATATCGCCGCCAGGTCGCGGGCTATGCCTATGTGCGAGAGCAGGTCGGGGCGGTTGGGGGTTATCTCCAGGTCGAAGACGGTATCGGATGGGAAAAGCTCGGACAGCGCAGTCCCCGGGACGCTGTCCTCCGGCAGATGGAGGAGGCCATCGGATTTCTCGTCCATGCCGAGCTCCTCCGCGCTGCACAGCATACCCTCGGATGGGATTTTGCGAATTTCGCGCCTGGCTATTGTCAGTTTCTCTCCAGTCTTCCTGTCGGTAAGCGTCGCGCCGAGCCTGGCCAGGGGGACTTTCGATCCCGCGTCGCAGTTCCGGGCGCCGCATACCACGGAATGCTCGATGCTTCCATCCCAGACTTTACAGATGGAGAGCTTGTCCGCGTTGGGGTGTGGCCTGCGCTCCTTTATTTCGGCGACCACTACCCCTTCGGGGACTGCGAATTTCGCGATTCCCTCCACTTCGATTCCGGCCATGGTGAGCTTTTCCGCCAGATTCGCGGCGTCGGGGTCAATGGCTATGTAATCCTTTATCCAGCTCAGAGATATCTTCATCTTGCAGTTTCAATCCTGTTTTTTCTTGTTTGAACTCGAAGCCGAGACCCGATAATATAGGGAGGGAATCGGCTCTGGCAAGCGCCGGATCGCGATTTCTGGCGAGCCGTTGAATCGGACCCCGGACGCAGTGCCTGAAAATATTCCCGATATGCGCTTGAAAAATTTCCCCGAGCGGATATCTTGTCTGGTGAAGCAGGGTGAACCTCTGAACAATATTGCAACGGGGCGGCAACGCCTTATATTTAATGTTTGCGGAGACATCCCCTGCTTCGCTTCCCTCCTTCTGCGAGCTGCTGCCTTGAAAAAGCGGATTCCGCATGATAAACTCCCTCCATGAACCAGCGTTCTTCGAGCAAAACATTTCGCCAATGTGCGAAGCGGCTTCTGACGGCCGCCTGCATCTGCGCATGCGCCATCCCTGCGAATTTCGCATCGGAGCTGAGGCTCAGCGCAGGTGGCCGCGTAAGCACAATAGATCCGGCGCTGGCGGCCGACTCCATAAGCGGATACATCGTCTGCGCCATCTACGACACCCTTCTTGAATACGACTACTCGGCCCGTCCATACAGGCTGGTCCCCGGCATGCTCGACGCCATGCCGGAGGCATCATCCGACTCGACCTCGTTCAAGTTCCGTCTGCGGGATGATCTTCTCTTCGCGGATTCCGGCGCAACGGCGGGCTGGAGCAGGGAGGAGAGGAGGATAGGCTCCAAGGACATCGAGTATTCGATCAAGCGGGTCGCGGACGCGCGTCTGAACTCGCCGGGCTACTGGATATTCAGAGGGAAGATAAAGGGGATTGACGATTTCCGGAAGGGGACGTCGTCTCTTGCGCCGAATGATTTTTCCGCATACGAGAAGCCCGTGGAGGGGATCAGAGTCCTCGACGAACGGACTTTCGAGATCCATCTGTCCAGGCCTGACCCGCGCTTTCTCTACATGCTGGCGATGCCCTACGCCGCCATCGTCTCGCGGAAGGCGGGGCTGTCAGGATGCGATTTCTCCGAGACGACGGCCGCTTCCGGCCCGTTCGTCCTCTCGGAATGGCGGCGCGACTACAAGATGACTTTTTCCAGGAACTGCGATTTTCGCAGGCAGACATACCCGGGGGCGGAGAGCGCCGGCGACAGGGACCGCCCCCTGCCCTACATTGACAAAATAACATGCTATCTGGTGCGCCAGCCGCTCTCGGGATGGCTGATGTTCCTGCGCGGGGAGCTCGACATCGGCGGGGTTGACAGGGACAATTTCGACGCGGTGATAGATCCGGGCTCGAAGGACATCTCTCCTGCTCTCAGGGGCATGGGGATGAAACTTGTGGCCACGCCCGAGTTCCAGATAAACTACGTCGGATTCAGTTTCACGGACAAGCGTCTTGCGGGCAATCCCGCCCTGCGCAGGGCGATGAGCATGGCATACGACATCGAGGCGAGGATAATCCACTCGAACTACGCGCTGCGCCCCGTCAACGGTCCGATACCTCCCGGGGTCGCTGGCCACGAGGAGGATTATGTCAATCCCAATGCCCGATACGATCTTGACGAAGCCAGACGTCTCATGGCGGAGGCTGGCTATCCGGACGGAATTGATCCTGGGACAGGCAGGCCGCTGGAGTTTGATTTCGATCTTGGGGACACGTCGCCATACCACCGCCAGATTGCGGAGCTCATGGTTGACGACATGGGGAAAATCGGGATCAGGATCAATCCCGTGCTGAACAGCAAGCCGAAGTTCTTCCAGAAGCTGTCCGAGGGCAAGATGCAGCTTTTCAGAATATCATGGGTGGGCGACTATCCCGATGCGGAAAACTTCCTCCAGCTCTTCTACGGGCCGAACGCGGGAAAGTCCAACAGGTCCTTCTACAGCGACGCCAGGTTCGACGTGATGTTCGCCCAGGTGGCCGCGATGCCGGACTGCCCCGGGCGCACCCGCAGATATTCGGAGATGGCAAGATACGTGACCGGACAATGCCCCTGGATATTCGAGAGCTCGCCAGTGACCTACCAGCTAGTCCACGGCTGGGTGGAGAACTTCATCCCGCACAATTTCGCGAACGGCCGGTGGAAGTATCTGTCGGTGAACGAAAAAAGAAAGGCGGAACTCAAGCCAAAGATAAAGCCGATAACCTTCCAATGAT
>DYMC01000260.1 GCA_020721745.1 Lentisphaera sp.
ATAATAAATCCTGTTGTCGGTGCCTACATTGCTAGAAACATATATTGGTCCTCTAGCAACATCAAGGCTCCTCCGCCTGAATTCCCGCAGATACGCGCGAAAATCGCAAAAGGCGAATACTCTGAAGCGGAGGGCGAATTAAGAGAGCTGCTCGCAAAGGACAACGGCAATCCGCACATCGTCCTGCTTCTTGCCGAGCTCTTTATTGACAAGATCCGGGATTTGCGGAAGGCCGAGGGGCTGCTCAAGGCGTATCTCTCGAAAAAAGAGCGTTCCCCGGACGACCTGAAATTTGTGATGATGCTTGCCGATGTCCACATCGAGCAGTCGAAACCGGATCTGGCTCTCGCCGTCCTCCTCGACGAGGCGAAGCGGGGATACGACAAGACCTCGCTCAATTCTCTTCGCAACAGGATATCCGCCCTGTCGTAGTCGGAATGTGCTTATCATTAGTGGTTAAAAACTTTCTTTCCTCCGTTCCCTCTTTGTAATTTTCAAAAAAAGGTATCACTGGATTTTCCATGTTTCAAGGGGGGCCATAGGCAGACTTGTCGTTGTATGACCTTTCATTCCCGGATGGCTCGGCGATCCGTCCCTGCCGTTTAAACAGCTTCCCGATGATTTGACAGTATCGGGATTTTGCATTTGATATTGAGATTGGATTCACGTTGCCTCGGCCTCGATCGACGAGTCGCCGCGCATCCGCAGGAATCTGATTCTGATCGGTTCGTCCGCGCGGTTTTGGGAGCGGACGGATGTCCTGATGTAGTTGTCGCTCCAGCCCCCGGCGCAAGCGTCCTTTTCGATCTTCTCCGATACGAAGCTCGCCTCTTTTCCGATCTGGGAGGAGATGAAGCTCCGGGAAAGTTTTTTCTCGGTCTTCTCCAGAATTTTCATTCTCCTGCGGACATCGCACTGCCGCGGGCGGCCTGCGAATTTCGCAGCATCGGTGCCTTGTCTAGGGGAATACCTGAATATGTGGATGTTGGCCAGCGGGAGAGCCGAGACGAAATCGAGAGACTTCTCGAAGATGTCCTCGCTTTCCCCGGGGAGTCCGCAGATCAGGTCCGTCCCCAGATGGATTCCGGGAATAGCCGCAGTCGCCTTTTCTGCGAAATTCGCAAAATCTGCAGTGGAATGCCGGCGGCGCATTTTTTCGAGGATTTCGTCAGAGCCATGCTGGAGAGGGACATGGAGGAAGCGGCACAATTTCGGATTGTCCTTCATCAGATGCAGTATTTCGTCGAGCTGCGGATCGAGTTCCGTGGAGCTGAGGCGCAGTCTGAATTTTCCGTCTATGCCTAGGATTTCCCGGACAAGGTTTGGGAGTCTTTTTCCTCCATCTTCATACCTGCATATATTGACCCCGGTGAGGACTATCTCCTTGTGTCCGGACTGGAGCAGTCTCCTGCATTCCGATATGATCTCGCGGGATTCTCTTGAACGGGGCCTGCCCCGGGCGAATGGGACTATGCAATACGCGCAGAAGCAGTCGCAGCCTTCCTGGATTTTGAGCAGCGCCCTGGTTTTGAAGGGGAATTGGGCCTCGGCATGCTCGGAGAAGACCTGCCCCGCTGCGATTTTCGCGGAGGGGTTTTCCCCCTCGATGAATTCGATTATGCGGTTCTTCATGGATCCGGGAATGACGATGTCGCAAGCCGGCTCATTCCGCCAAAAGAGCCCGTTCACCTCCGGATCGCAGCCTGTCACTGCGATTTTCGCATTGGGATTTTCGCGTCTGAGCCTTCTCAACGCCTGTCTGCTCTTCTGCGAGGCGGAGGCGGTGACAGTGCATGTGTTTACGATCAGGAGGTCTCTTTTTTCTCCTGGTGCGGCGGCTTCGTATCCGGCCGCCGCGAGGCGTCCGTAGAGCAGTGCTTCGTCGGCCTGGTTAAGTCTGCATCCGAATGTTACTATGGATACTTTCTTTTTTCGCGGCATTTTCTTCCTTGCGCGGGTGCCATCTGTTTTTTTTCTCATTTTGAGGCAATTGCAAAAT
>DYMC01000054.1 GCA_020721745.1 Lentisphaera sp.
CTCGAAGAGCAGCAGGAGCCTCTCGAAGGAGACTATTTTTCTGCGCAGATTTTCCGGCAGATTACGCATGGGAAAGGCGACTCCTGGTTTCAGAAGGATACCTTTACATCCCCCGCGATTTTTATCGGGGGAGGGATGATCTTCACTCCGCCATTCTTCTCCCAGTCGTTGTCCCAGCTCCGGAACAGCAGCGGGGATGTGGGCTCTCCCCACGGGTTGATGTCCACCACTAGAATCCTGCCGCTTGCGGTGAAATAGATGTCCACGGCGCAGCTGACGGCTGGAATCAGCCAGCCCGTCTCGGCGAAGAAATCGTTGGCCTTCCTCCAGAAGCGCTCCTTTATGCCATCGAGCCTGCGGAAGTGCCTCGTCAGCCAGAGCTGGCTCATCCCGAGCAGCTTCTTGTCCTTGATGAAGAGCCTGAACTCCTTCGGCCTGCCCATGCGGCGGAAGGGGCGCACGCAGACGTGGTCCGATCTTCCCTCCGAAACCGACCTTCTCACCTTCTCGCTGAGCGCGAGGAATCTCCATGCGCTCTCGGCGGAGTGGACCGCCCCGGCCTTGGCCGCGAAGCGTTCAGTGTCGGTCGGCGCGGCCGAATCCACGAAGACGAACTTGTTCCCGAAGAAGACCTTCATGGCACCGTGGAGGCGGCGGACGGCATCGGCCGTCCTCTCCCCCTCCGAAACCCCTTCGACAAGGAGCTTCTTCTCTTCCTCCGTGAGCTTCACGAAGCTGGTTGGGAATGTGTAGTTCGCGAGCGAGTCATACCATTTGGAAGTCTTGAACGTGTCCGGATTGATTTCAGAAGATGTCGTCGTCATAGTCTTCGTCCTGTTTTTTCGGGTTGAGTTTTTTCTGGAGGCTGTTTATGACCACGAACGAGTATATGGAAAATCCCACGAAGCAGACTGTCTTGAAGTCGAGGAGTGGCAGGGAGAGACCGCTGTAGATCGTTCCGATTATGATGGCCGGGAAGCTGGAATAGAGGATGACCGAGAGGAAATTCAGCGTCTTGATGCCGTCCAGCAGCTGGCTCCCGAAGATGGTGGATATGCTGAGGATTATCAGGGCGTAGAGCGGGATGGAGAAGACGATGTTGAACAGCATCGCGGCGAAGTGGAGCAGGGCGACGAGGAGGAATATGGAGAGCCTGGCCTCGGTGAAATCGAAGGAATCCTTTCCTTGGTATATCGAGGCGTCGAAGCTGTCGGCCCTCGCCAGGCGGAGGATGTTTTCGAGCTTCGATGTCGTGCCCTTCTGTTTCTGCATCCTGACGAATCCGGAGAGGAGCGGATAGTATTGGAATTCGGATCCGGTTTTGGACCAGACGTAGAGGGAGTTCGGGATCCAGATTATCCCGTTCGCGGCGCCGGAGTCGTCTATCGCATACTCAGTCTTTGCGTCCGGGATGTAGTCTATCCTGGTGCTCCCGAGCTTGAGCTTCCTCGGCTTGTCCTCGTCCTTCAGTGGAAACAGCCCCTTGGAGTCGAAGCGGACACCCCCGAAGTAGCTGTGTAGCGCCCCGCAGTATTTAGAGGTGGTCCGCATGATGGAAGGCGCCCTCATTGCCATGAACGCCACCGATGCGAGCAGGGCTATGGCCGTGAAGTGCAGCAGGGTCCGCGAGAAGGGGGTCTTCGCGATCTGCTGGAACTCATCCGTCCCGGAGCATACGGACAGGGTGGTCCGGAAGAACCCCCGCCCGGCCGGTTTTGCTCCGTCCTGCATGGCCTATCTCCTTTCCCTTATGAAGTTGTTTTTCGCGGATTCCCTGCGGGTCTCCTCGATCTTTCTCTTCAGCTTCGACAAGCTTCTCCTGTCGAGCCTGTCCACGAAAAGCACCCCGTCGAGATGGTCTATCTCGTGCTGTATGGCTCTGGCGAGGAGGCCGGCGCACTCTATCGTGATGGCCTCCTTGCAGTTCACGAGCCCCTCGAAGAGGACGCGCGACGGCCTCTCCACTTTCGCAAATATCCCGGGGACGCTGAGGCATCCCTCCTCGCGGAAATCCTTCTCCTTGCTCGACGAGATGATGCGGGGATTGATTATCAAAGCCGGCATCTTCCTCGAGAGGATCAGCTCGCCGGGGCTGTTCGGCTCCCCGGTCCTCGACGTGTCGGGGGCGGGCACCGCAAGCGCTATCATCCTGAGCCCCACTCCGACCTGCGTGGCCGCCAGGCCCACGCCGTCGTATTTGATCATCATCTTCAGAAGCTCCTCCCCGAAGCGGCGGACATCGTCGTCAATCCTCTCCACTGGAGATGCCTTGCTCGAAAGGGCCGGATCGCCAATCGTCCTTATGTCAAGATGTCTCGGAATCTGCATTTTGTCCATAGTTGTTCGTTTTTAAAGTCCGCCGGTAACCTCGATGGTAGCCCCGGTCACGTAAGATGCCTCTCTCGACGAGACGAAGAGCACCAGGCTGGCGACTTCGTCCGGCCTCCCGAAGCGCCTGAGCGGAACCTGCCCGGCATAGGATTCCCTGCGCGCCTCGTCCAGATCGGATATCAGGTCCGTCTCGATGAATCCCGGGGAGACGCAGTTGACCGTTATGTTCTTCCTCGCGGCCTCCTTCGACAGGGATCTGGCGAAAGCCTCCTGCGCCGCCTTGGAGGACGCGTAGTTCGCCTGCCCGGCGAATCCGTGCTTGCCGGAGGGCGAGCATATGTTCACTATCCTGCCATATTTGGACTGCATCATCTTCATCAGCGCGAACTTGCTCATGTTGAAGGTGCCGCCTATGTTCACGTCCATGACCCGCCTCCAGTCCTCCGGACTCATCGTTCCGACGATGGAGTCGCGGCGTATCCCGGCGCAGTTCACCAGAACGTCCAGTGTATCGTGTGTTGCGCCGAAATCCCTGTAGAAGGATTCGACGGCGGCGTAGTCGGAGACATCCAGCTTCACCGTCTCCAGGGGGGCGCCCTGGAACTGCGACTTGAATTCCCCGGCGGAGGCGGTGTTTCCTGCGAAGACGGCGGTGACCGCCGCCCCCGAGGAGAGGAAGGCCTCGCTTATCGCCCTGCCTATTCCGCGCGTGCCGCCGGTCACTATGACATTGCATCCGCTGAAATCGAATTTGATGTTTTTCATTTCCACACGTCGTTTTCCGTTCCCGCCAATATATACCCGGAATCCGATTTTAATAATAGCGTTCATGCATTATATTGAGAGCAACGCAAATAGAGAGTCTTGGATTCACATAATATGAAATTCCAGTGTCAATTATGCAGTTGCGCCATCCACGAGGTGAAGCCTTGGATGCTGGGCAAAAAGATTGTCTGCCCGAACTGCTCCAGAAACGTGGCCATGCCGTCCAGCCCCTTCGGGGTGGGCAGGATAATCGGCGACTTCATCATCGAGGAGAAGATCGGCGAGGGCTCCATCGGCACGGTCTATCTCGCCCATCAGGCATCATTGGACAGGAAGGTCGCGCTCAAGATACTCTCTGAGCAGTATGCCAACGCCAAGGGCACGTCCGCATTCCTCTCCGAAGCCCGCGCGGCCGCCAAACTCTCCCACCCGAACCTGGTCAAGTGCCTCGCTGTCAACGAGGAGAGCGGAATCTACTACATGGCGATGAACTACATAAAGGGCCAGACGCTGAAGCAGAAAATTAAAACTGGCGGCAAAATCAACGTGGACGAGGCTCTGCACATAGCCCAGCAGGTCGCGGAAGCGCTTTATTGCGCATGGGAGGAGGGGCGCCTTATCCACAGGGATGTGAAGCCGGAGAACATCATGATAGACGAGGACGGGGTTGTCCAGCTCACAGACCTCGGCCTCGCAATCCCACAGACCGAATGGCACGAGGGCATGGAGATTTCCGGAAGCCCGTCCTACATGAGTCCGGAGCAGTTCACCGGGGAAAAACTCGACACCCGCAGCGACATATACAGCCTGGGAGTCTCTCTCTACCAGATGCTCAGCGGAAAACTCCCGTTCATGGGCAAGACGCTAAACTCCGTCGCCAGGCAGCATTTCAAGGAGATCGCCACGCCGTTGAACAAGCTTGTCCCGACGATCCCACGCCAGGTCTCGGACCTCGTGGCCAGAATGATGGCGAAGCGCCCCGAAGACAGGTTCAAGGACATGGACGATCTCCTCAACAACATATGGAAGATCCGCCAGAGCACCGCTCCGGAGAAGGACCTCGTCCCAAGCGTCCATACGGTCACTATGAAGAAGCTTGACTACGATCTCCAGCTCCAGTCCAAGGCCAGGAAAATACAGATACAGATGGCGGAGAGCGTCGAGAGAGGCAAGTCCGACACCTTGGTCAGGATCATTGCCGTCGCCGTGCCGATAGTCGTCCTCGCGGTCATTCTGATCATCGCAATGTCAACCCAGAGCAAAAACCGCAGCACCGCAGGCATGAAGATGGTCGAGAACATCGAGGCTATGCTCGGGGACGAAGACGCAAGCATGGTCGCGGTGGATGCCGAGATCGAGAAGGCGCGGAAGTCCCTCCTCTCGATGCCGAAGAAGCTCGATCCTTCGGTCGGGCTCCGCCTGGAGCTTTGCGCGAAGAAGGTCGAAGCCATCAAACTCCAGGCGCGGATCAGAGTCCTGGAGACACAGGCGTCATCTCTCGCCTTGAGGCTGCACGACCTCGAGGTCAAAACCCAGGACGACAAGCGGATGGTCCTGGACTCTGGAGAGAAGGACAGGAGAATAAAGCAGCTCGAAACCAAGATCCAGTCGCTTGAGCGGGACGTCAAGAAGGAGCGGGAGCTGTCAGCCAGCCTCAGGCGCAACATCAACGCCTTGAACGAGAGGGACTTCGCCGCGTGGTGCGACGACCTCAGGCTCAAGACCTCGGTGATGATCCGCAACGGAAAGTTCCAGGAGGCCCGCGCACTCCTCAAAATTTCATTGGAGAACGCCTCAAAGCCGCAGGAAAAGTGGATATCGGACAAGATCATCGAAATGCAGAGCGTCGAGAAGCTCTTCTACAACATCGAGAACAGCGCCCAGCGCTATGCCGGCCTCGATCTCAAGGAGGGGAAGCTCAAGGAGATAATCGGCGCGAGCGCCTATATCGTGAAAAGCCCGGGATTGGTCGAAAGCAGTCCATGGAAGACTCTCAGCATCGAGAGCCTGAAGGCGCTGACCCCGCCAGACATCGTCAAGTCGGCCGGGGAGGGGCTCCCATATTATTTCGCCCTGCTCAACGGCAGATTCTCAGACACGGCCGAATTCCTCGGCAAGAACCCGGAGGCGAAGAGCACCATGCTGGCGGTCCGGAACTACATCTTCGAGAACATCAGATACACGGCCGCCACGGATCGGAAGAAGGCCGCTGCAAGAGCCGAGGACTTCCTAAGGGATTTCAACGCAACGGAAGGCATGGACAAGATAAGGACGGATCTTGACGCCATCCTGAAAGAACAATCCCCGATGTAAATGTGAATATCCGTTCCCATGTTGACTTTTGCTGATCCAGAGTTTAGCTTAACAACTCAACGACTACACGGAGAGAATCATGAAAATAGCTTGCCTGCTGGCCAGCCCCAGGAAAAAGGCGAACAGCAGCTTCCTCGCCAGACGCATCTGCGAGAAGGCCGCCGCCAAGGGCGCGGAGACGAAGTATTTCCAGCTCAACAGCCTGAAATATGCCGGATGCCAGGCGTGCATGGCATGCAAGACAGGCAGTGAAAAATGCGTGATCCAGGACGATCTCGCCGATGTCCTCGACGCGGTCGCCGAAGCCGATGTCCTGCTCATGGCCAGCCCAGTCTATTTCGGAGATGTCAACGCCCAGCTCAAGGGATTCATAGACAGGACCTTCTCCTATCTGGTCCCGGACTTCTACTTCGCCGACAACAAGAGCAGGCTCGTCCCCGACAAGAAGCTCATAATGGTGCTCACCCAGGGGCATGAGGACTCCAGCTCCTTCGCAGACATATTCCCCAGATACGAGTTCTTCTTCAGCTGGTATGGCTACACGAAACAAGTCCTCGTGAGAGGAACGGGACTGCTCGACGAGGAGGATGTCGCGGTAAAGAAAGAAGTCCTCGCCGAGGCGGACAGGGCCGCAGAAGAAATATTCTGAGGAGTTCAAACACATTCCCCAGGACAAGATGCCACCAAAATTCAACTCCGTCCCCAAAGTCCCTAACATCAATCCAGACATTTGACCGGACAAAATATCCGTCCGTCCACAAAGGAAAAACATGGAAAATAAAGCCAGTGTCCCCGTCGTAGCGATAGTCGGGCGGCCCAACGTCGGCAAGTCCTCCCTCTTCAACGCCATCCTCAGGAGGCGCGCGGCGATAGTCCACAGCGAAAGCGGCGTCACGCGGGACCGCGTGAGCGCGCTATGCGAATTCCTCGACAGGAAATTCCAGCTTATAGACACAGGAGGCCTTTCCCTATACGACAGGCAAAGCGCAAAAGATGTCTGGTCGCGCGAGATAAGGCGCCAGGTCGAACTTGCAGTCGAATCGGCCGACAAGATACTTTTTGTCGTCGAGGCCGGCGAACCGCTCCCCCTCGACGAGGACATAGCGAGAAAACTGCGCGTGTCCGGCAAGGACATCATTGTCGTCCTCAACAAGGCCGACAACGACAACTCCGCGCTGACTTCCGCGAATTTCGCAAGGCTTGGATTTGAACGGATTTTCCCGGTCTCCTGCGTCCACCGCATCGGGCTCGACTACCTGCTCGAAGAACTGACAAAGGACTTTCCCAAGGTCTCCGCAACTGAGGCGCAGCCGTTCAAAATAGCCCTGGCCGGCCGCCCGAATGTCGGGAAATCCTCCCTCGTGAACAGGATGCTCCGGGAGGAGAGGATGCTGGTCAGCGAAATACCCGGAACCACCAGGGATGCCGTCGAGTCCGAAGCCGTCATCAGGGCAGGGGGCCGCGAGATGAAAATATCCTTCGTTGACACCGCGGGGCTGAGGCAGAGACGCAAGGCTGATTCCCCGGTGGAGATTTTCAGCATAGACCGCACCGAGAAGGCGATAATGAAGGCCGACATGGCCCTTCTTCTCCTCGAACCCTTCTTCGACGGCGCCAGCGCGCAGGACAGGCGCATAGGGGGCATGATAAAGGAGTCCGGCAAGGCATGCATAATCGCGGTAAACAAATCGGACCTCTGCGAAAAATCGAAAAAGCGCGAACTTGAAACCCGCATCCGCGCGACGATGCCATTCCTCAACTACGCCCCCCTTGTCTTCGTGTCGGCGCTCAGGGGCGAAGGTATGCCCGAACTCTGCTCCACCATGATTTCCGTCGCGAATTCCGTCATGGACAAGCCCCCCACTGCCGTCATCAACAAGATCATGGAGGAGGCGCAGGGAATCAATCCGCCCCCGAACAACTTCAAGATATACTACAGCACCTTCGTGGGAGGATCCCCGCCGGCATTCCTCGTCTTCTGCAACAATCCAAAACTCTGTCCGCAGCATTATCTCAGCTTCATCGAGAACTCGATGAGGAAAAAATTCCACTTCACCGGACTGCCCATCGCCGTCAGGCTCAGAGGAAGAAAAGAGAAATAATGCAAGCTTCCAGAACAGTCTGTAGCCTTGCGAAAATCGCATCCGACCGGCTCCTTGACGTCAATCTCGCCGTTGATAAGCACGATTGGTACGACGGACTGGCGGTCCGTGTGCCCAACTGGCTCGGCGATGCGGCAATGTCGCTCCCGGCGATAAAACTCCTGCGCGGCGTCGTCCCTCCAGATTGTGCGATTTTCGCAGTCGCCCCGAGACCGCTCGTTCCATTCTTTTCATCAATTGCCTGCATAGACCGAGTCCTTCCGCTGGGGGCGGCGCACAGTCTCTGGAGCCGTTCGGAAATAATCCGCCTTCGCAGGAGCAACTGCGGCGTGGCCGTCCTCCTCAACAATTCCTTCCGCGACGCCTTCTTCTTCCGTCTGGCGATGCCATTTCGCCGGATATACGCTCCATCATCGAGAGGGAATGATTTCCTGCTCACCCGTAGCTTCAGGCTGCCTGCGGATGGACTTCTCTCGAAGGAGCACCACCACGCCTCCCGATACCTTTCCATCGCCAACGCCTTCGGCGCGGAAAAATGGGACGCTGTCTTTCCGGAAATCAAAGAGATCAAGGAGCCGGAGACAACGGGCGCGGAAGTGATGCAGGCCGCCGGAAGCGACAATCTGCTCGCCGTAGCGCCGGGCGCCGCATACGGCCCCGCAAAGAAATGGCCGGCTGCGAATTTCGCAGAAGTCTGCAAGTGGTGGATAGACGAGAAAAAAGGCTCGGTCGCGGTCCTCGGGACAGCCGCGGACAGCCGGACGGCGGCGGATATATCTGCAACAGTGAAGTCACGGCATCTTGCGAATCTCGCAGGGAAAACAGACATTCCCGATCTGATTAGAATATTGAAAAGCGCCAGATTCTGCGTCTCGAACGACAGCGGGATAATGCATCTCTCTGCGGCTGTCGGCGGAAGAGGTGTGGCCATATTCGGCTCGACCAACCCCTGGGCGACAGGGCCGCTGTCCGAGAATTGGACATGCCTCCACGCCGGATTGGAATGCTCGCCATGCCTCGACAGGGAATGCCGCAGGAACAGCTACGAGTGCCTGCGCGGCGTATCGGCGCATGACGTCATAGAGGAAATCCGGAAATCATTCGCCGTCTGAATCTTCATGAGGAATATCTTCGTCCGACGAATCTTCGCCCCCGGCGGAATATTCGTTCTTCCACTCGAAGAGAGAGAGAGTTTCGCCTCCTTCCGATTCGCGATATTTCCTTGATGGAGGGGAGGCCTTGTCCATCAGGGATGGGAGGTCGAGGGAGCTTCCGTGCTTTTGCCAGGCTTCGTAAAGGCCATCTGTGACTATGTAGCTCCAGTTGTCGGACTTGAAGCGCTCCTCGAACATGGGAGATTTCATCTTCCGCTCAAACTGCTTCTCTCTCTCCGCAGGAAAAAACATTGCCTTCTTGATGCCGCCTTCGATGTTCGAACCTCTTAGCAGTGCACTCGTCATCGAGGTGGTGCATTCGACCTCGAACGCCATCTGAATAGTGTCGTCCTTGATCCATAGGATGTCCATGTCAGAGACTGTCGCATGGTCGTGGATTCGCCCGATGGAGAGAATGTCCTTGACATCCACATATTGGCGGAGCGGCCCTGTCCTCTTTATCAGAGGGCTTGACAATTCGTGGCTTTGCTCGTTCCTTCCAATCCATATTTTGAACCCCGAGGCAATCCCGATTTCGGCGAGCATGGCAATGACCGTAGTGTGTTCGCGCTCGGCATTTTCCGCTCTGAACGCCGGTCTGATCAGCCAGAAACCGTCCTTCAACGGCGTCGCATATGTTTCAAGCGCATCCTTGATGCTTGTCTGGTCGGATGTGAGGGAGTTTGGAAAAGCTATGCTCACCGCCTCCCAAGTCTCGGTGAAAGTTGTTTTTCCCTTCTGCTGGAGTTTTGAGAGAACCGTCTTTTCAACTCTTTCCGAGAGTGGTATCTTCTCAAGGTGTGGCACCAGATTCGGATTTTTGAACCACCACAGCTTGCCTGTTGCCCCCCCCATTTTCGTCTTGACCAGTTCGAATTCACCCCCGACGTGTTTCTCCAATGCGGTCTTTACATCAAGTCCGGTATGGAGTGATGAGAAAAAGCCTCTCTTGGCAAGTTCCGGGTCTATCGCGTTGATAATTATCGTATATGGAGTTGGTTCGCCACGCTCCGCAATTATCGAAACCGCAGTGTCAACCACGATTCTTTCGAATCTTATCTCGTCAATTTCATCGGGTGATGAGCCTATCGCCCCCTCACTTGGCTTGTGGAAGCGAAGATAGAAGTCCCCCTGCGCGGAGCCGAAGGGCTGGAGGAGAGATTTTGCAGACGGCCTTGCCAGCTCCTGATGGTGTATCTTTTCAAGCTCGAAGCCGCTTAGTACTCCGGCCCTGATAGTGGCATTTCTCACCTTGAATGTGGGATTGTGGAAGGTGACTGTAAGATAGGAATCATGTTTTAGCACATCGAACATTCCCTCGAAACTGTGGCGCAAAAGCGAATGATAGACCTCGAAGTCCTTGTTCTGGCGCTCGTTGTGAACTATTTCGTCGAGAGCGATCTTCTCGATGTATCCTTCATCCATTTTCAGCCAGGAAACCCATAGATATGAAAGCTCACCATATTGTATCGAGGAGTCATAAGGCGGGTCTGTGAAAATGTAGTCCACGATGGGTTTTTCGCAGTGTTTCTTCATCTCCTTCATCAGGTCGAGGCAGGAACCACTGTAAACAAGGACATCGGACTCCTCCTTGATGAACTGCCTCAGATTCGATGCAAAACGAATCTTCTCGAAGTATTTGTTCGACTCCTCCTTCGCCCTGAGTATCCCCTGCTTGCCAATGAACGCGCTCTCGAACTTGAGCCACACGTTGGATTCCATGAATTCATTCGCATACCAGTAGCTGTGCTCGGTCCAGGCCGAGCTCATTGGGCGGCTGGGCCTCACAGGTGTCATTCTTGAACAAAGATGGACCATCGAGGAAAATGTGATTTTCAAGAAGGCCTTCATGTCCCTGTTCGGCTCCTTCTCGATCGCCTCCATCAGGATTGCGAGTGCGTAGAGATTTCTTTTCGTGAACATCCCGTCTATGGTTTCAAATCGTTCCTTCTTCATGAATGGTTTCCCCGAATGGTGGTAGAGCGGATTTCGCGGATACCACTCCTTGATCCGGTGCCTTTCGATTTTCTTGAGCATTTTGATGTCATATTCGGAAATCCCTTCTGAATCGGCCTTGGAATATCCGCAGCTTGGACAGCTCTTGTAGCGGATGGAGACGCATTTTACATCCTGCCATATCGCGCAGTCGAACGGAAATTCCTCCCCGCATTTCTCGCATTGCGTCAAGTAGAGGGAGTTGATTTTTTTTGAGACGAGCTTCTTCACGTTTTCGTAGGCATCGAGGAGTTTTGATAGTGAAACGGGTTTGATCGTCAGCCTTGTCAGCTCGCTTGCGAGAGGTGAAATGTCGCTTATTATCGCTCGCCTGCCAGCCTTTAGCGCCTCTGTCGCTGTGACCCCGCTGCCGCCGAACGGATCAAATACGACTCCACCTTTTGGACAATATCTCTCGACGAATTTCCCAACCACGTTCCAGGTCTTGCGCGACCAGTATTTGTGGAAATTATACATTGGCGTGTGGGCTTCCGGGGGAATCTGCCGGTTCAGATGCTTGTCGCAGTGCGGATCGGGAATGCCGACTGGCACTGTGCTGTCGAATTCGTTCTGCATCCTCAATTCTCCCGCTCAATGTGACGGATGATTCGCTTGGTCAGTTCGAAGACAGCTGCGATCTGTGTCGCTTTTACGGGACCGACACCCTCTATCTCCATCAATTCACGGAGCCTTTTGCCCGGCAGGTCGTAGACGGTTCCAAACTTGTCGAGTAAATCCGTGGCTATTTGAAGAGCGGAGCGATTTTTTGTGCCATTATTGATTATTATGGCGAGCAGTTCGCGCTCCGAACAGCTGTCTGGGCCGGCTCTTCTAAACTTGCCGCCCGGGTGGTCATATTTTTCAGCTTTGCTTGATTTCATTGCTTCCTCTCAATCAGGAACGCAATCTATCATTTCTTTCCAGCAATTCAATTTCGCGGCATTTACCAGGGGGGCCGTTTCGCTCTTCGCGTCAGGACGGCATGTGCCGGCGAGTAAATATTCACTGAACCCCGTCATTTCAGTGAATATTTACTTAAACAAAATGCAAAAACAATGTTTTGTCGAGTCAAACGCAACGTATCCGAGCCATTCCAAGCTGTTTTTGCATTTTTTATACGTCCGAGTTCAGCAAAATGACGGGGTTTGCTGAACTCTTACACCGATGATTTGCGAAGCAGATCTTTGGACTGCGGTGCTGGCCGATTTCGCCGCCATCGCGCGGCGGGCAAGCGCCGTGCATCCTCTATCCCGGATCATCCCCATCTGTCGCTCAAATCATCGAAATTCCATTCTCGCTCATGCCCTTGTCCCAGTTGTCAAGCAGGAAGTCGCCGTGGACTCCATCGGCAATCTGTCTGAATGCGTAGCGCGTCTGCTCCTCGTAGAACTCGCAGAATGCGCCTCTCTTGTCCAGCCCCCCGTTCATCGTGTGGGCCTCCGCCGGACATGGTGCGCCGCAGAAGTTGCGAATCGCGCAGTCCCTGCAGAATTGGATGTTTTCGACAAGCCTGCCGGTGATGCTTTTGAAAGGCTTGGATTCGAGAATGTCCGGTATTGAATTCCTGAAGATACTTCCACCCTTGAATTCGGGAAGGCCTATGAACTCGCTGCATGGGAATACGTCGCCTGATGCCGCCACGGCGAAGAAGCATCTGCCTCCTCCGCACGGCGATATGTCGCACATCAGCTTCCTCCCCGATGGCGCGAGAATCGCAAGGAGTATGTTCGCGAAATTCGCAACGACAATCTTGCGGCCAGTCTTCCTGTATAGCTGCCTGCTCCTGTCAAGGGCATTTAGAAAGTGCTTCGCAGTGTCAGCGTCGCTCGGCTTCACCTCTCTCGACCCCTCCTGAGTGCATCTGAGCGCGTTGAGGAGGCATGTGCGCACGCCCTTCGCATGCAGATATGAGACCGTGTCGGAGAGCTTGTCCATGTTGAGCGAGGATATCGTGCATATCACGCTGAGGCCGTCGTAGCCGGCCAGTCTGTCGAATGTCCTGCTGACTTCGTCGAAGCTGCCTTCCCCGGACCACTTTCTGCGCGCCTTGTCTGCAACCTCCGGGGAGGGGCCGTCAACCGAGAGTCCTATCATCACACCGTTGTCCTTTATGAAACGTATGTCCTCGTCGTCGAGGAGTGTTCCGTTCGTTTGTATTCCGAAGATGAAGTCTCCGCCGAATTTCTCTATCATCTTGAACACGGCGGCCTTGTTGACTGTCGGCTCGGCGCCGTGGAAGATTATCTGCGCCTTTCTTCCCTTTGGAAGCGTGCCCGAGAAATATTCCTTTATCTTCTCGAAGGCAGTCTCCATGCGTTCAGCGCTCATCTGTCTGCCGCTTTTTCTCATCTTTTCCGGTATGTAGCAGTATTTGCAGTTGAGATTGCATCTGTCCGTGGGGTTGAAATATACCGCCGACGGCTTCAGGTTGAACCTGAGGTCGTGCATCTCCCCCCGGTAGTCTGCGATTTTCGCGGAGAGTTGTTTCACCAGTTTAGAACTGAAAAGATTTTCCGCCAGTTCATCCTTGCGGACTAGCGCCCAGAAGGCGGACTCGGGCTCGATCACTGCGCAGTAGTCCTTGTGGGAGATGTCCAGCGGAACGAGCCGCGGATTCTCCCCGGTGTTGAAGAATTTCTTCACGATCAATATTTTCCCTGTTTTTTTTGCGGGGGAATTGCAAAACTGCCGACGGAACGCCGGTCTTATGACCGGCCTAAGAGCCAGCCATAAGGCTGGCGTTCCCCTAAAAAGGCAATTTTGCAATTCCCTCTTGCGAATAATGCGAAACGGTTTTGTCTTTTTATCCTCGCACGGAGGCGCGAAGATTTTTTGAA
>DYMC01000055.1 GCA_020721745.1 Lentisphaera sp.
GCCGTCCCATCCATCCACCCATCCAGCGTTCCAGCCATCCATTCTTTATCGCTGCAATCGGCCCGGGAAATTTGACTTCAGGGGAAGCGATGATAACTTACTGGTTCGGAGTGGATTTATAAGCGAGGGGTTATGGGAGCAGGGCAAAATGAGCAGCTTAATGCTGGAGACTGTCTGTCGGCGTATCTCGACACTGCCGCCGTCTTCAACTCGGCTCTCTCGGATTTGAGGAGGGATGGGAAGGCGGACTTCAGCGCCGTGAGGGACAAGATGCTGGGCTTGATAGGCATGCTCAAGCAGAACGACAGATTCCTCATGGGGATAGCGAACACTCCGTATTCGGTTCTTGTCAGAAGGAGTGGAATAGGTGAAGCGGACGCTGACATAATCCTGTATGGCCTGAACCTTGCCATCTATTCGCTTTCGATTTCGCTGGACATAGGGGTTCCGGACGGGCATCTGCCCTACATCGGGATGGTCTCGATCTGCAACCATCTTGGCCTGTTCTCGGAATCCGGCCGGGTCTGCGGCGTGGAAATGACCGAGACCACAGAGATATCGCGGAAAAGCCTGGTGGATGCCATGTCGAATATTTCCATCTCGGATATGGACATGGATTCTCTCGCCCTTCTGAGCGGCCTGCTCAACGACGAGAAGAACATCACCGGCAAGACCAGCGTCCAGGAGTCCATGTATCAATATGCTATCATAATAAGCCTTTGCAGCAGCTTCGAGAAGCTGATGCACAAGATGGTGAAGGGTGAGTTCCTGGCGCCTGCCGACGCGATGAAAAGCCTGCGCGACAACATGGACAGCTACTTCAACAGGAACATAATCAAGATATTCTTCAACAAGCTGTCCATATATCCGGTGGGCACCTTCGTGCGCCTGAACACGCGCGAGGCGGCGAAGATAGTGGACATCAACCCGGGGCTGATCATGCGTCCGGTCGTGATGATAGTCCTTGACACCGACGAGCTCGAGAAGATCCCTCCAGTCAGGATGAATCTGAAGGAGAAGCCAACCATCTACATCAAGCACTCGCTTCTGGACGAGATGCTGAGCGAGAAATATCTCGACTTGTTCTGAGAGCCAAGATCCGACCCCCGTATTTGCGGAAAAACGCCGCAATTCCAATCGCGATGCAGGAGTTCAGTGAATATTTACATCGCGACATCCCAGACAGTCTTGACAAATCGAGTTCTTCGACTATCATTTCAGTCCTCGGCTTGATTGCGTGCAGGATCGCCAAACGACGACATGGAATATTCTATATGAACGACAGGCAGTTTCTGACGGAGATCGGAAGGATACTGGAGAAGGACAATCGCTTCTCGACGGAGGCGTATGTGTTCGTCGGAAGGGCCGTTTCCCACACGGTTCAGTCGCTGGAGAGGGGGGGCTTCGCCAGCAGGCACATAACCGGGAAGGAGCTGGTGGATGGGCTTCTGGAGCTCGCGGCCAGCGAATACGGACCTCTCGCCTACGAGGTGCTCAAGGGATGGGGCATAGACAGCGACAAGGCCATAGGGCAGATAGTCTTCAACATGATAGAGCACAAGTTGCTATCCAAGAGCGACGAGGACAAGATGGAGGACTTCGACCTGGGGCTCGACCTGGAAAAGGCGCTGTCGCAGGCGGACGGCCCCGGGGCGGCTCCGGCCCAACATCGCGAGGATATGATCATAGAATGATGGACATAGGCAGAATTGATTCCCTGCGGCTTGACAACGGTCTCGGCATATTCGTGTGCCAGAACAGGAAGAGCCCCATCGCGACCTTCCAGGCCTGGGTCGCGGCAGGCAGCGTCTCCGAAGGGCGTCTGGCCGGATCCGGGATATCGCACTTCCTGGAGCACATGGTCTTCAAGGGCACAAAAAGCCACGCCAGAGACCAGATCGCGTCCACCATGGACAGCATCGGCGGGAGGATGAACGCCTACACATCGTATTGCAACACGGTGTTTTACGCCGACGCGCCTTCGTCCCGGATCGGGACGGCGGCGGACATTGTCATGGAGCTTGTCATGTGCCCGGTCTTTCCGGAGGACGAGTTCGCCCGCGAGAAGGATGTCATCGTGAGGGAGAGGGCCATGCGCTCGGATTCCCCTGACGTTGTTCTGGCGGAGAGGCTCATGCGCACGATGTTTGTGGCGAGTCCGGCGAGACATCCGATAATAGGCTATGCAAACATGATAGAGGCCGTCGGCAGGGAGGATCTCATCGGGTATCATGCCGCGAAATACCGTCCCGAGAATGTTTTCATGCTCGTCTGCGGCGATGTCGAGCCGGCGGCGGTCTTCGATCTTGTGAGGAGAAAATGCGACGGCTGGGAGAATTCATCCCACTACGACGAGCCGGTCATGCAGGAGCCTCCGCAATGCAGCGTGCGCGAGGAGATATCCACGTTCAGCGACCCGCTGTGCAGGCTTGCCGTGGCCTTCCACTCCCCGCCTCCCTCAAGCCCCCTGTCTCCGGCGCTTGACGTGCTCGGGGCGATACTCGGTGGCAGCGAGTCGTCGCGGCTGGTCCGCAGGGTGGAAAGGGGCAGGGAGCTTTCAGTTTCCATAGGTGCCTACCACCAGGCGCTTTCCTTCGGCGGGATATTTTGCGCGTCTGCCAGCGCGGAGCCGAAGAAGTTCGCCAGCCTGCGGGAAGCCGTGGAGGAGGAGATCGTCGCGATCTCGGGCCGCGAGCCGCCGACAAGGGCCGAACTGGACAGGACCGTCCGCCAGATCTCGTCCGACTTCGTCAAGGGACTGCGCAACATTGACTCCGTGGCCGCGCTGGTCGGCAGGTCGCTGCTGAATTTTTCGGATCCCAAATATGCGCTCAGGTATCTCGACCAGCTCAAGGGCATGACCCCGGACAGTCTCGCGGAGGCGGCGCACGAGTTCATAAGGCCGGAGCTGGCCACGACCGTTAAGATGCTTCCGCCCGGCTTCGAACACGGGGGTTCCTCCTGCGAAATTCCGCCCTCCGCCGGGCCTGTCCGGATGCGGGAAGTTCATCACTCCCCCCGGACCATCTTCCTTCCGGACAGGAGTCTGCCCGTCTTCGACATCGTAATAATGACCAAGGCGGGGGCGATTCTGGAGTCTTCTGGAACCGCCGGACTGAGCTCTCTTCTCGCATCCTGCCTATCCGGCGGGACATCGAGGCGCGACGAGGAGAGCGTCGCCGAGTTTCTCGACGAGAACGCGATAGATCTCTCGATAAACGACGGGAGGAACAGCCTGGTGCTCTCCCTCACCGCCCCGAGCGACCGCTTCGACGCGTCCCTCGAAATCCTTGGCGAGATGATTCTATCCCCGTCCTTCCCGGAAGCGGTCGTGGAGCGGGAGAAGCAGATGGAGATAAGTTCGATAGAGAGCGGAAGGCTTTCGCCGCGCAAGGCCCTTTCGGAGCTCATATGCAGGGCATTCTACGGGGGGCATCCGTATTCCAATGGTTCCGAGGAGATGCTCCGGGCGCTTCCAGCGTTTACGCGGGAAAGGCTGCGGGAGTTCTACCGCGCCGAATGCCTGCGTGCCGGAGACACGGTCGTGGCGCTTTCCGGGGATGTCACCGACGAGGGGCTCGCCAGATTCATGAAGCTTCTCGCTTCCATCCCCTGGAGGGAAGGATCTGCGCGGATTCCGCATCCTCCAGCCCCGCCCCGCTCGCCGATGGCCCTCAGGGCTTCGCTCCCGAGGGAGCAGACGGTCGTATCTCTGAGCTTCGCCGCCTGCGGGGCTGCCAGCCCCGACAGATACGCGATGGACGTGGCCGTCTCCGCCCTGAACGGAATGAATTCGAGTCTCTTCAGGAAGATACGCGAGGAGCAGGGCCTTGCATACTACACCGGATTCTCCTTCTTCGCGGGGGTCGGCTGCGGCCATGCCGGCATGTACGCCGGGATCGAGGCGCGGAATATAGACAGGACGATGGACATGTTCAGGTCGGAGCGCGAGAGGATGATCCGCGACGGGGCTCTCTCGGGCGATGAATTCCTTGCCGCGAAGGAGAAGATTCTCTTCCACATCTCCGAGACCGAGGCCAATCCGAGGGAGAATGCCGCCTCGGCACTGGCCGAGGAGCTTCTTGGCAACGGTCTGGACGCATACCGGTCGAGCCGGCAAAAATACAGCTCGCTCAACATTGACGATGTCAATTCGACTGTTCGGAAATACCTCTCCAACGCGCCTGTGGAGGCACTCGTCACACCGGAGGAGAAGAAATGAGAAAGACCCTTCTGTCCTTGAAAAAGCCGCTGCTGCTCGACGGCGCGATGGGGACCGAGCTGCACAAGGCCGGTCTCCCGGAAGGAGAATGCCCCGAGCTCTGGATGCTCGCGCACCCCGAAACGCCACGGAAGATACAACAGGCATACGCCGAGGCCGGTTCAGGGGCTCTCCTGGTGCCCAGCTTCGGGGCGAACAGGCTCAAGCTGGCCGAGTTCGGAGTTAAAGGCGGAACGGCGGAGACGAACAGAAGACTCGCCGAGATCACAATCTCCGTCGCGAAGCATGGGAAGCTGCTTGTCGGCGGCGACATCGGCCCAACCGGAAAAATGATAGAACCGGCGGGTGATCTCCCGTTCGAGACCGCGGTCGAAGTCTTCAAGGAGCAGGCCGTGGCTCTCGCGGACGCCGGCGTGGACTTCATCATGATCGAAACGATGATGGACATACAGGAGGCCAGAGCCGCGCTGATCGCCGTCAGGGAGTCGTGCGGACTTCCTGTGATCGTCTCAATGACCTTCTCCGAGTCGGACAGGACGCTTTCCGGCACCACGCCTGCAGCAGCAGTGGTCACGCTACAGTCGCTTGGCGCCGATGTCGTCGGTGCGAATTGTTCGATGGGCCCCGATCTTCTCCTCCCGGTGGTGAGGGAGATGAGGAAGTTCGCGAAGGTGCCGATGGTCGTGAAGCCGAACGCCGGACTGCCGAAGCTCGTGGACGGCGAGACCGTCTTCGGAATGGACGCGGGAACCTTTGCGAATTTCGCAGAGAAGCTCGTCCTCGAGGGAGCGTCGGTCGTCGGCGGATGCTGTGGAAGCACCCCCGGGCACATAAAGGCGCTTTCCGACAAGATCGGACGGATGAAGGTTCTGCCGCCATCGCCGCTCTTCGCGTCCGCCGTCTCGAGCTCGAGGGCCGCGCTGCCGTTCGAGTTCGGCAGGCCGCTGCGGATAATCGGAGAGAGGATAAACCCCACCGGGAAGAAGACTTTCAAGCAGGAACTCCTCTCCGGCAGCTTCAAGGAGCTGAGGAAAATGGCCGTCGAGCAGGAGATGAAGGGCGCCGACCTCCTCGACGTGAACGTGGGCGCGCCGGGATGCGACGAAAAAAAACTGCTTCCAATGGCCGTCGCGGAGACGGCGTCCGTCAGCTCCCTTCCGCTCTGCATAGATTCGCCGGACCCTGAGGCCGTCGGGGCGGCCCTGCGCACATACCCGGGCCGGGCGCTGATAAACTCCATATCGTTCGAGTCGAAGAAAATTTCCAGACTGCTCCCGACTGCGGCCAAATACGGGGCAATGTTCATCCTGCTTCCCCTCGGGGACGGAAGCCTGCCCGAGGATTCGGAGGACAGGATATCCATGGTCCGGAAGATCGCGGCGGAAGCCGAAAAATATGGATTCACCAAGGACGACATCATCGTGGACGGGCTCGTCCTCACCGTCTCCGCCAACCCGAGAGCGCCATCCGAGACGCTCAAGACCATCCGATGGGCCTCGGAAAACGGATACAGGACGCTGATAGGGCTCTCCAATGTGTCCTTTGGCCTCCCGGCCAGGGAGAAGATAAACGCCTCCTTCCTCTCCATGGCGGTCGCGGACGGTCTCTGCGCGGCAATAGCGAACCCGGGAAGCGACGACATCATGTCTGCGAAATTCGCAGCCGACGCCCTCTGCGGCAGGGACGAGTCCTGCGCGGAACTGGTGGCCAGATTCCAGACCTCCGGCGCGAAGACGCCGGGGCTGGAAGTGAAGGCCGATGCGGGGCCGGCCGAGGCGCTTCGCCAGGCAGTCCTCAAGGGGGACAGGAAGCACATTGTGGATTTCGTCAGGAGTGCGCTTGCGGCCGGATGCGATCCGTCTTCGCTGGCCGACGGGACGATAATTCCGGCGATCCGCGAGGTTGGCGAACTCTACAGCCGGAAGATATATTTCATGCCGCAGCTCATAATGAGCGCGGAGGCCGTGAAGAAGGCCCTCGATGTGCTCGATCCGCTTCTGGCCGCTGCGCCGGGCAAGGCGCAGGCAGCGAGAAAGACGGTGGTCCTGGCCACGGTCAAGGGCGACATACACGACATCGGCAAGAACATTGTCGCTCTTGTGCTCAAGAACCACGGATACGAAGTGGTGGATCTCGGCAAGGATGTCGAGCCGGGGCGGATATTGGAGGAGGCCAGGAGGGCGAAGGCGGACGCCATCGGCCTTTCCGCGCTGATGACCACCACCATGCCGGCGATGAAAAGGACAATCGAGGCCTGCCGCGGCGGAGGCCTCCCCGACGTGAAGTTCATACTTGGCGGCGCCGTGGTGGACGAGGAGTTCGCGGAGTCGCTCGACGCCTTCTACGCGAAGGACGCTGTCGGCGCGGTGGCGTTGCTCGACAGCATCTTCCACAAGGACAAGAAAAAGGGAAAATGAGCTTCAGCATAAGCAGTCCGCCCCCCGGAACGATCCGGCAAAGAGCCCATGGCGGCGAACTGCAGCCGCGCCTCTGCCTCTCCCTGTTCTCGCTCGCCCTCCTGCTGTCGCTCTTCGGGCTGACGATGCTCTACTCGACATCCTACGACAAGGGAAGCGTCCTGTTCTTCAAGCAGATGGCCTGGGCCGGTCTCGGGGTCTTCTCCGCGTCCGTCTCGATGCTGCTTGGCTACCGCAGGTTCACCAGCCTGTCCCTGCACATACTGGTTGTGTCGGCTATTCTCCTGGTTGTGCCCAGGTTCCTGCCGCCGGTGAAGGGAGCCTACAGGTGGATCAGGCTGCCGGGCGGGTTCAGCGTCCAGCCATCGGAACTGGCGAAAATCGCGGTGATACTCTTCTTCGCCAAGTTCTGCGCCAGCAGACAGCTCCACATCAACTCTCTCCGGAACCTGTTGCTCTCGCTGGGCACGCTATGCCTGATGGCCATTCTGACTGGCTTTGTGGGGCAGGATCTCGGAACCACCCTCCTGATATGCTTCGTCGTGTGGATGATGTTCTTTGTCGCCGGGATGAGGCTGCTGGTCATCCTAGGGCTGCCTCTGCTCCTTGGCCCGCCCTTGCTGATCGCGATCTGGTTTTTCGACGCGGAGCGCTGGTCGCGCATCGCCACTATTTTCGATCCCGAGAAGGACCCCCTCGGGAGCGGCTACCAGCTTTTAAACTCGCTGATGGCTCTCGGCTCGGGCGGCTGGACGGGGCAGGGCTTCACCGAGAGCAAGATGAAGGCATACTACCTGCCGGAGGCCCACACCGACTTCATTCTTTCGATTGTCGGCGAGGAGCTCGGATACGCGGTCATGCTGCTTGTTGTGGTTCTCTACGCGGCCGTTTTTGCGCTGTCGCTTGCCGTTTCATTCAAGGCTCGGCTCAAGGAGGGGATGCTCCTTTCTTTCGGTTTCGGGACCCTTCTGGCGGCCCAGGCTGTGATCAATATCGGGGTCATATCCGGATTTTTTCCCACAAAAGGTATGCCGGCGCCCTTTATAAGTTACGGAGGAAGCAATATATTAATGGCCTGGACCGCGATAGGGCTCGTATGCAGCGTGGCGGTCGCGAGGGAGCCGCAGAGGCGTCTCGAACATGCGTCCATCAAAATAGGCGGAGGCAATGAAGGCTTTTGAAAAACTGGCGATAGCGTGCGGAGGCACCGGAGGACACTTCTACCCGGGGCTCTCCGTCGCCGTCGAATTCAAGAAACTTGGAGGAACACCCCTGCTGATACTATCGGGCAGGCATTCCGAGGAGCAGAAGCTCAAGGCGCTCGAGCACAACATCGAGTCGGAGATAGTCCCGTCCCCGCCGGTGCCGACCGGCATCCTCGAGAAACTCGACTACTCCAGAACCTGCGCTATCAACATAGTCAAGATCCTCAAGGTCTTCTCCACCTTCAGGCCCGACGCCATCCTCGTCATGGGAAGCTACACCTCCATCGCGGCGGGAATAGCCTCCACGGTCTCCAAAATCCCGATGTTCATACACGAGGGCAACGCGCTGGCCGGCAAGGCGAACCTCTTCCTGTCCAGATTCGCCGCCAAGATGGCGCTGTCCTTCCCCGCCGTGAACGCCAGGAAGATACTTTGCGGATACGAGATAACGGGAATGCCCGCCAGGGCCGAGATCGTAGACGGGCGGCTCCAGGGCAAGGGCGACGCCATCGCCATGGTCAATGCCGCCTATGGCACGGGCTTCTCGGACAAGTCGCCGATCATCCTCGTCTTCGGGGGAAGCCAGGGGGCGATGAAGATAAACGACCTCGTTCCACCAACCTTCGACATGCTGAAGAAAAAAGAATTCCAGATAATCCACCTTGCCGGACACGACAAGATCAAGGAGACTAAAGCCAGATACGCCAACATAGACAAGCCTAGGCTGGTTATCGAGTCGAGCGACAAGATGAGCATGCTCTATGCCGTCTCGGACCTGGTGATATCCAGATCGGGCGGCAGCACCATAGCCGAACTCTGCCTCTTCGGGAAATACGCCATCCTGGCCCCTTATCCATACGCGAGCGACAACCACCAGAGGGAGAACGCCGACTACTACGCATCGAGCGGCGCAGGAACGGTCCTCACAGACACCGAATTCACCATAACAAAAATATCAGGCCTCATCGCCTCCTTCCTCGACAATCCCGCCGAATACGTCGAGAAGGGGAGGCTGTCCGCGAAAATCGCAGTTCCCGACGCCGCGGCGAGAATAATCTCGCTGATCAGGAACTCGATATGAAGGTAAATATTCACTGAAATGACGGGGTTCAGTGAGTATTTACGACCCTGCTCCGCAGGGCAGGCTCCGAACACTGTCCCCCATCACCATCCATGCGTCATTTGTCCTGTGGCCCGACCGCCTTCTTGTAGCATTCGGGACAGAATGTTCCATCGCTCGTGCGGTATCTGGGCTCCCCCGGAGGAAGTTCGCGGCCGCAGCACTCGCAAGATTCAACATTGTCTCCCATCGCCTGCGGAACCTTCTTGTCGTCATCGTACATCCGGCTCTTCTCCTTCTCCGCCTGCGGCCCCGGCGGCTTTGAAAATGATTTTCCGATAGACGGAACGATTTTCCATTAATTGTGGTAGAGTATCACAGCATGGGAGAATGTCAAGCGCGGGGAGCAGGTGTTTTCCAGCTATTTGAGGGCGGCCGCCTCGCGAAGGAGTATCGCCGACCATTTGCGGACGCTGGACGGGGTGTTCCTCGAAGCGGGCCCCGATATCATCAGAGCGCCGTGGAAACCGGTGGACGACCGGGGGACATAGACTCCAAGGATGGATATCTCCCCCGACTTCCCGTGTCGCGACAGCGCATAAGACTTCCTGCGGCATTCGGCGACAAGACCAAGCGTCTTGTCAAGGAGGGATGGATCCGCTTTCCTTCCCTTCCGCCGTCCGAGGATGTCCATCAGGACGTCTTCGGCGTCGGACGGCGGCAACGATGCAAGATACAATATTCCCGCAGGACAATCAAGAAGGGGAAACCTTTCGAAGTGCATGGGACGTGCTATCACGGGGTTTGCCGAAAGCTCCTCGTGGATCACGACCGCATCCTTCATTGACGGAGTGATGGCCGCGAAGATGGCATTCTCCCCGGTGGCGTCGGCTATGCGCCTCAGAGAAGAGGATATCCTGCCGATATCCTTGCGCATGCTGCGGGCGGCATTCCGGGCGATCTGGAAAACCTTTTCCCCGATGCAGTAGAGGCCGCTTTGCGGACACTGTGACACGAAGCCATGCTTCTCGAGCGTCGCTAGCATCCTGAACACGGTGCTCTTCGTCCCGTGCAAAGCTCTGGACATGTCGGAAATTCCAGCGCAACCGCAGGAGCTAAGGTAGTCGAGCAGGGAAAGCGTCCTGGCGACGGACGACAGCAGCCCCCTGTCGCTGGAGGACAAGGAACTCTTCCTTTTTCTCCCGGCACGAGCCATATCAGATACCCCCGCTGACGGGGAACCTAATCGGTCTCTTGAAAATGTCAAGCCCGATTCCCAGGATTTTTATTTGCATATATTCAGACACCGCCTAGATTTTGCTAATCAGCGTGCGGCTTGTTTTGCATATGCGTCAAGTCTCCTGTATCTTGAATCCCGAATCCATGGTCTGGCATCATGCGTCCTGAAAGCTCCATATTCAACAAATCCGTCGTGGGCATGCTTGTCATGGTGGTGTTTGTAGGGCTTGGCGAAAAGATGGCGGAGAGATTCATCCCGCTCTATCTCGGCGTGCTCGGCGCGACTCCATTCATAATGGGGGCTCTGAACGGTTTTGACAACATTTTGTCGGCCTTGTATTCATTCCCCGGCGGCTGGGCGAGCGACAGATTCGGCGGCAAGAAGTCGTTGATATTGTTCACTCTGGCGGCCGCCTTCGGATTTCTCATCGTCATAGTCGTCGAGACATGGTGGGCGGTATTCGTCGCTTCGCTGTTCTTCATCTCATGGACCGCGATATCGCTGCCGGCGATAATGAGCCTCATAAACAGGAGCGTGCCGAAGAACCGCAGGGTTTTCGGCGTGACTCTTCATTCACTGGTGAGGCGCTTCCCAATGGCGCTCGGGCCGATACTCGGGGGAATTTTGATAGGCAGCTTTGGTATGCTTGCAGGAATCAAGATGGCTTTCACCGCAGCGTTCTGTCTTGCGCTGCTGTCAGTTCTGATAATGCATTTCATGGTGAAGGACGATTCGGTGGGCGCTCTGCCGCCGGCCGCGCTGCGGGATTCGCTGAGGAAATTCCCGAAGGAGCTCAAAACGCTTCTCGTCGCGGATGTTCTGATTCGCTTCTGCGAGCAGCTTCCATACGCATTTCTGGCCGTGTGGGTCTGCAATCACCTGAAAAAGAGCGAGTTCTTCTTCGGATGGCTTACCGCGATAGAGATGTTCGTAGCGGTGGCGGTATATCTGCCTGTCGCCTGGCTTGCCGACCGCGGCAGCAAGAAGCTCTACATTTCTATCACATTCTGCTTTTTCACTGTTTTCCCAATCGTTCTTTATCTTGCGGGGAGGCTTCCGGAATGGACGGGCAGGCCCGCTCTTCTTGCCCCGCTCCTCGCGTTCGCATTTGTGATAAGAGGCTTGAAGGAGTTCGGCGAGCCAACGAGGAAGTCCCTCATACTTGATCTGGCGCCGGATGACGCGAAGGCTGCGACGTTCGGGGCCTATTATCTCGTGCGGGATGTGATTGTCGGTGCCGTGGCTCTATCGGCGGGAATCCTGTGGCAGAATTCTCCTGGGCTCAATCTGGGCATATCAAGCGCCCTTGGCCTGATTGGAACGATCATCTTCATGAAATTTGGAAGGGAGGCAGTGCTTGAGGCCGATGCTCAGAAATCATGAGTGTTGAACCTAAAACCCCTTGGCAATCCCACGGCCCGGCCGGGGGGCTACAAAGGGGATTCACTCGAATTTCTTCTTTTCCTCAGCGATAATTTTTGAGATTGTCCCGACCAGGCCGGCGATGTCGAGCAGGCTGATGTCCTTTTCTCCGCGGCGTTTGAATTCGACCTTGCCCTGTGCGAGGGTCTTCGGAGAAATTATGATTCTGAAAGGGACTCCGACGAGGTCGGCGTCGTTGAACATGAATCCGGCTTTTTCTCCGCGGTCGTCATAGACAGTGTCAATTCCTGCGGTGAGCATGGATTCATATATTTCGTCAGCCTTCGCTCCGACACCTTCCTGATTCGGGTTTAGGGCGCAGAGGTGTAGATCGAAGGGGGAGATGCTTATCGGCCATATCGGGCCGAACTGGTCGTTGCACTGCTCCAGAACTGCGGCCATTGTCCTTCCGACGCCTATGCCGTAGCAGCCCATTATCATGGTCTGCTTCTTGCCGTTGGAGTCGAGGAACTCGCATTTCATGGAGGAAGAATATTTTGTCCCGAGCTTGAATATGTTGCCGACCTCGATGCCGCGTTTCATGAGCAGGGGCTGTCCGGTGACGGGGCAGGGATCTCCTTCGCGTGCGCATGAGATGTCAGCGACAGTAGTCCCCGCCGGCATGTCCCTGTCGAAGTTGAAGTTCTTGATGTGGTGGTCCGGCTCGTTGGCGCCGACAGTCAGGTTTGATGATTCCGCCGCGGAGCGGTCAACTATTATCTTCACCTTCTTCGGGTCGAGATTCATGGGGGATGCGTATCCTGGCTCCGCGCCGCATGAGCGTATGAGCTTGTCGTCGGCGAACGCGAGATCGTCAAGCTTGAGCAGCCTCTTGAGTTTGCTTTCGTTCACCTCGAAGTCGCCCCGGACCATGGCGAAGACGAGCTGTCCGTCCTTAGTCCTGTAGAACACCGCCTTGCCGGTGTTCTCCATCTTTTGCCCGAGGAATCCCGCAACCTCCTCGATGGTCTTTTTCCCCGGGGTTGCGACCTTCTCGAGAGGGAGAGCTTCCGACTTGTGGAATTTTACGGCGGATGCCGCCACCTCCCTGTTCGCCTTGTATGATCCGTCTGGCGACATGAATATCGTGTCTTCGCCGCAGTCGGCTATCGCCATGAACTCGTGGGATTCATTGCCGCCCATCATCCCCGGATTGGACTCGATGCATGCGACATCCTTCATGCCGCAGCGTCTGAATATCCGTTCGTATGCGTGAAGAGCCCTGAGATAGTATTCGTCGAGAGATTTCTGGTCGGCGTGAAATGAATATGCGTCCTTCATCTTGAATTCGCGGACGCGGATTAGGCCGGCGCGGGGGCGGGCCTCGTCCCGGTATTTGGTCTGTATCTGATAGAGCATGGCCGGGAGCTGCTTGTAGCTGTTCACCTCCGTGCGGGCGAGGTGGACCACCGCCTCCTCGTGTGTCATGGCCAGGAGCATGTCCTTCCCGTTTCTGTCCTTGAATCGCAGCAGTTCGTCTCCGACGGATCCGTATCTTCCGGACTCCTCCCAAAGTTCACGGGGGAGGACGACAGGCATGGTCACCTCCTGCCCTTCGATTGCGTTCATCTCCTCCCGGATTATCCTCTCGATCTTGGCGCATATCCTATGTCCGGTCGGGAGGAGGGAGTATATGCCTGCGGACACTGGGCGGATGTATCCGCCTCTTATCAGGAATACGTGGCTTGCGGTCTTTGCGTCCTTCGGCGCCTCCTTGATTCTTCTTCCGACGAGTTTCGACATTCTCATGTTATGATTGTCCTTTTTTTAGGTCGCATACATTATCCTTCCGGAGAGCAAATCGCAAAGGCATTTTTTTTTATTTGCCAAGATTGATTTTTAGCCGCAGGGTGTTAACCTGATTCCGTGATGGTCTTTTTGGCCATCATCCTTTTTTGTTTTTCAACGC
>DYMC01000261.1 GCA_020721745.1 Lentisphaera sp.
ATCATCGGAGGCGTGTTCTGCGTCCTTCGCGAAGCTAGGAAATCTAGAACCGCTTGTTGCGCAAGGGGTTGAGGCTGAAAACGGGGGATCGCGGACATCCCTCCGCATGGGCCCGACATCCTACGCAGTCTTTCTGGTTCGATAAACTTCGCATGTCCGGATTGCATTTCGCCTTTTCACGGTCTATATTACCAGCTTGTGATTTTGCATAACATTTTTTTTGCGACCAGAGATATCACGATGATTGGAATAGAGAATATTGCGAGCTATATACCCCCCAGGAGGATATCCAACTACGGGAGGAAGGAGAAGTTTTCCATAACCGACGAGTTCATAGAGGACAAGATCGGTGTCAAGGAGGTCTCCGTCAAGGGGCAGGACGAGGATACCTGCGAGCTTTGCGTCAAGGCGTATTCGGCTCTCGCCGCCAAACGGCAGATGGTCCCCGACGAGATAGACGCGCTTGTGGTTGTGACACAGAATCCGGACTACAATATTCCGCACTGCTCCGCCATTGTCCACGGAAGGCTAGGGCTGAGGAGTTCTTGCGCCGCGTTCGACATATCCCTCGGCTGCTCCGGTTTCGTATACGCCCTCTCCGTGCTCAGCTCCTTCATGGAGCGGAACGGGATGAGGAGGGCTCTCCTTTTCACTTCGGATCCATATTCGAAGGTAGTTGACCAGGAAGATAAGAACACCAGTCTGCTGTTCGGAGACGCGGCGGCGGTCACCATGCTCTCCAACACGCCAGTCCTCGCGCCGATGAAATTTTCGTTCGGGACGACGGGATCGCACTATGAAGACCTTATCTGCAGGAATGGCAAGCTATTCATGAACGGCAGAGCCGTCTTCAACTTCACCGCGAAGGTCATACCCGACGACATCAGGTTCCTCATGGAGTTGAATGGAATGACAAAGGACAATATAGACCTCTTCGTCTTCCACCAGGGCAGCAAGATAATAGTGGACACACTGGCGAAGAAGCTCGAGATTCCGCCCGGGAAGGTCGCCTACAACGCGCTGGACTTCGGCAACACAATATCGTCGTCCATCCCCATAATCCTCGAGGAGGAGCTCAAAGGCTCCGCCAACACCATCCTCATAAGCGGATTCGGAGTCGGACTGTCCTGGGCAAGCACTATACTCAGAAGAGTTTAGCGTTCCGTGGCAGAATACATGGAACGTGAGGTAATTGCAAAATTGCCGACAGAACGCCCCGAGGCACTTACGCGCCCGGGGCTTAAGAGCCAGCCATAAGGCTGGCGTTCCCCCTAAAAAGGCAATTTTGCAATTGGCTCGGAACGTAAATATTCACTGAACTCTTGCCATGGAGCGCCAGACTTGCTCGGCGGAAATCCTTCCGCACAGGCAAATCCCGGAATCCAAGATGAGAAAAAAAGCGAAAATCATCCTGGCCACAGGCGGAGCCCGCAGCGGGAAAAGCTCCTTCGCACTGTCGCTGGGCAAGTCGTCGAGACATCCTCATTACATCGCGACCGGATGGGCCGGCGACGACGAGATGGCGGAAAGAATCGAAAAGCACCGCATGGAGCGTGGAAGCCGCTGGACCACCGTCGAGGAGAGATTCGCCCTGTCAAAAGCATTGGAAAGCTGCGCCGAGGCCGGCGCGGACTTCATAATCGTGGATTGCCTCACCGTCTGGCTCTCGAACATGATGCTCGACGGACGCGACTGGAGGAAGGAGTTGTCAGCCTCGCTCAAAATCCTTTCCAGCCGGAACATGCCCAGCACAGTCTTTGTCAGCAACGAGGTCGGATGCGGGATAGTCCCGGGTGACAAACTTTCGCGCGATTTCAGGGACAATGCCGGAACCGTCAACCGGATCGTGGCGGAGTCCGCCCACGAGGTCCATCTGTGCTCCTGCGGAATACCGGTCAGGATAAAATAAAGTGAAAAGTTTTCAGGATCAGCTGAGGTAATTGCAAAACTCTTTTCGCGGGCATGGCAACACGTGATTTCAT
>DYMC01000262.1 GCA_020721745.1 Lentisphaera sp.
AAGTGATCTTGATGTACTTGCTGGATGAAAGGAATCAGTACGGGCAATGAATCGCTCACCCGTTAGTCCGATCCCCTCGGCGGAAGGGCAACCGTCCGTCGAGAAGCGGGATGCCAACGCCCTCGTCCGTCGGCAGAAGGGCGGGACAAACGCGCGGGTCGCAACACACGTGAACGCCGTTACAGCATCGTCAACCCCACCAACGAGTATGCCGATTCAGTTGGAGTTATTCTCGGGGCGAGCCTGTCCCCTTGAGGCGAAGCCTGCCACTTGTCGGGAAGACCAAGCGAAGCACGAACCGATGAGCCGAGACGGTGTAGAGGGCGGCGACACGCGCGGAAAGCGCATCAAGACAACCGGAGAGACCCGCTGGAGTCTGACCCAAAGTAAGGCGACGGTCAGTAGGGAAGCGTATAAGGGTAAACCCCGAAAACGCAGGAACGACGCTCCAGCGGGAGTCGGAGGTGGTGATAGTACCGATGAACTGGCGGAAAACGCCAGGGAGGGAAGCACCGCTACTTCCATCACGCGAACGAAGAAGGGCAAGGCAACCGGACTGCCCCCGCGAGGGACGGCTCAACCCCGGTCACCGGAACGGATGAGTTCTGCCCGCAAACTTCAACGAACGCTCTACCGAGTCGCCAAGCAGCAGCCCAATAGGAGGTTTACCTTACTCTATGACAAGATAAGCCGAAAGGATGTCTTGCACGAAGCCTGGCAACGCGTCAAACGGAATGGCGGGGCGGCAGGAGTCGACCAGATGACGCTCGACGACGTGAAGGAATACGGCGAAGAGCGGCTTCTGCTGGAATTGGAACAAGCGTTACGTGAGAAGACCTATCGGGTCTCTGCGGTACGTCGCGTGTACATTCCAAAACCTGGGCAACCCGGACGCCAACGCCCGCTGGGTATTCCAACCGTGAAAGACCGCGTGGTGCAGATGGCGACGAAAATCGTCATTGAGCCACTGTTCGAGGCGGACTTTCTCCCGTGTTCGTTTGGATTTCGACCCAAACGGACACCGCGGATGGCGTTAAGCGTCATCGCCGAGAAAACACAAGCGGGGTACTCGCACATCGTAGACGTAGACTTGCAATCGTACTTCGACACGATAGACCACGAGTTGCTGATGCGACTGGTGAGACGTCGCGTCGGTGATAAACAAGTCTTGCGTATGGTTCGAGCGTGGCTGAAAGCAGGCATCTTGGATGAAGGCAAAGTGACGCACCCGAATCGCGGCACGCCACAAGGCGGAGTCATCTCGCCATTGCTCTCCAACATTTTCCTCCACGAGATAGACCGTCAGTGGCAAGGACGCGAACACACGGCGATTCTGGTGCGCTATGCCGACGATATGGTAATTCTAACGCGAACACGCCAACACGCTGAGCAAGTGTGGCAACAACTCCAAGCACAATTCACCCAACTACGCTTGTCAGTCAATTCCGAAAAGAGTCGTCTCACGACGGCGACGGAAGGGTTTGCGTTCCTGGGTTTTGAATTTCGTCAAAGCGCGTGGCACACTCTCTATATGTTCCCGCGCGCCAAAGCGTGCAAACACATCCGCCAGCGCGTTCGTGAAGTGGTGCGCTCTATTCCGAGCAATGAACCTTTACCGGAAGTGGTGCGGAAACTGAATCCCGTTCTGATTGGGTGGTGTACGTACTTTCGGGTGGGAAACAGCAACCGCGCCTTTCACAAAGTTGACCGCGCCGTCCGTGACGAAGTGCATCTCTGGCTACGGCGGAAACATCGGTGCGCGTGGTATGAGGCAAGGAAGCGTTGGAATTATCGAACACTGCACGACCAATATCGGCTATATCGGATGGTGGGGAAGGTAACTCACTTGGACGGGTTGCGGCGCAAGCGACCGGAAGAAGATGGTCGGAGAGCCGGATGCGGGAAAACCGCACGTCCGGTTCGATGAGGGGATGCAGGAAACGTGCGACAACGCAACGCGCCTGTGTTCTACTCTAC
>DYMC01000263.1 GCA_020721745.1 Lentisphaera sp.
CGGCGTAAAAATGGAGGGACGCGCTTGCGCGTCCGGAGTTTTGCAATTGGCTCTAGTGAATATTCACTACGGAAGAACGCTGATGGCGGTGTCTGAACGCCGATGGAGAGAGGAAAAATGCGCAAGATCCAAGCAACGGGCTCGGCACTTCTGATATGTGCGCTGGCTTGCCTGGCATGCCCCTGCGCCGGAGAGGAGACGCGGCTTGTCAGAGTCCCAGGGATTTTCCGCGTCAACACCGATATCAGCGCGGGAGAGAGGAGTCTCGCGGAGATAGTTGAAAAGGCGAAGGAGGCCAAGATCGGTTTTGTAGTCGTGAGCGACCAGTTCCTGGTCCAATGCGAATACGGGCTGCCTCCGCTGAGGAATTTGCTGAAACTATCGAAGGAGAGAAAGTCCGTCTCGACTTTCGGCATAGACAAATATCTGGAGCTTGTAAAGGCCGCTTCGGAAAAGGAGAAATCGCTTGTCCTGATCCCTGGTGTGGACGTTGCCCCGCATTATTACTGGAGCCGCACGGCGGACGGAGCCCTCTTGTGCAGACAGTTCTCCCAGCAGCTGACCGTGTTCGGCGAGATAGACTCAGGGTATCTCCGCTCAATGCCGGTCATCCATAATTCCCGGGCATTCCTCTCCCCTCGCGGGAATCTGCGCAAGCTGTCTCCGCTTATTCTCTGCCTGTCCCTCGCCTTTCTTCTTCTGCTACGGAGAAGAGCCTACTACGACGATGCCCAGGGAAACAGATACTACAGGCCGATGAAGGCGAGGATTGCCACCGCTTCGGCGCTTTTCGCGACAGGGTTGCTGTTGACATTGAACAACAAGCCCTTCATAGCGGAGGCGCCGTTTGACCAGTATCACGACTACGGGGACGCTCCCTACCAGGCGCTGCTGGACCACGCGAGGCGGAGCAAAGGCGGCAGGATAGGGATAGTCTGGTCTTCACCCGAGGCGAAATCGGCCTTCGATATCAACGGAGTGATGCTGGCCACCGCGAAATACGCAGGCTCGATCGTGAAGACCAACGGCCACAACGGCTTCGCCGGAATATATGGAGATGCCCGGACTGCGCATCTCCCCGGGATGGAATGGGACCAGGCCCTTGCGCAGTTCTGCAGGGGCGAGCGCAAGATAGCCCCCTTCACCTTCGGAGAACTCGACTACCACAAGGACTACGATGGCCTGCCGTTCGACTTCATCAAGACGGTGGTCTTTCTCGGCAGGAACGAGGAGAAGAGCGCGGCGGCAATTCTCGACGCTATGCTGAACGGCAGATCCTATGCCGTGGCCAAGCACGGGGAGAACGAAATAGTCATAGACGATTTCAATGTGTCGGCCGGAGCCAGAGAGGCCTTCCCTGGTGGAACGGTCTCCGTCTATCCCGGGGAAGGAGCCGCGATACACGTGGAGGGATGCTTCCACGGCGGAGAATCCATTAAGCCCGGAGGGCGAATCAGCCTGGTCTTCAACGGAAGGGAGATAGCACAGGGGCGGTTTTCATCCAGGCGTTTCTCGTTCGACCATGCGCTCGATGCGGGGGAAATCCCCCAGGGAATGAACTACGTCAGATTCATCATGGAATCGGAATCGTCGGGAGAGGTTCTTTCCAACCCGATATTCCTGAACAGCATGTCCGCAAATACCGCTGTTGACCTTCCCGGGGGCGGACTTTGAACCTACATAGAGCCCATCAGATATATTCAACTCGAAATGCTTGTTCAATTGCGAAGAACAAGAATAGGAGCTAGCCCGTTTTTCGCAGGAAAAACGGGCTTTAGCCCAAATTTCTTCGTTTTCCAAGTTGCAAGTCGTTGATAATCAACAAAACGTCCTCCCGAAAGCGATTTGAAGATATCGGTGCCGAAGATATCGGTGCCAGTATAAATTAATCCTTGCAATATAGAGCATTGCAATTATATTGTTGCATTTATTCTTGAGGCATATTTCATGGGCAGAGTTCCTCGCTGG
>DYMC01000264.1 GCA_020721745.1 Lentisphaera sp.
TTATCCTTGATTTCATGATGGCATGAAAGATATATCGCCGTAGGAAATTATCAATGCGGTTTGAAATTGGCTTTTACGAAGAGGAAGTCCGTTCCGCCGAAGCGCCGGGCTCCGGCCAGCTTGCCATGCCGCGAATCCACCACGGCCGACACATCGAACTTGTCCGGAACTTTCACGATGATTCTTGCCGCTTCTGCGAATTTCGCAAATGCGTCGTCGTCGAGAAGCCTTTTTAGTGCTCCCGGGGTGTCCGCATATGGTGGATCGAGAAAAAGCAGGCCTGGCCGGAGATTTTCACTTCTTTGGATGAATCTGAAGACATCGGAGCGGTGCACGTTGAATTTGGCCAGCACGCCAGCCTTTTCGATTTTCGCAATGTTTGCTGCGATGGTCTTGCAGGCTGACGGGTTCTCGTCAACGAAAATCAGTTCCTGGGCGCCCCGGCTGGCGGCCTCGAGCCCGAAGGCTCCCGAGCCGGCGAAGAGGTCGGCCGTTCGCAGGCCGGATATGTCGCCAAGACTTGAGAAAAGAGCTATGCGCGATCTTTCGAGGGCGGGGCGCATCTCGCATTTAGGCGACAATATTTCTATTCCGGAGGCGATTCCGCCTGTGATTCTCATGAGGAGGGCTTATTCCACGTCGAATACATCATTTTCGTCTTCTTCAGGGGGGTGTTCTTCGGGTGGTTTTCTTTCCGGCTCGACTCTTCGCTCGGGCGGCCTTCTCGGAAGTGGAATATCTTCTTCCCGCCCCGGGCGGCAAGTATCCTCTGGACTAGTGGCATCGCTCTCTTCCGGGGAGATATTGAAGAAGGGATTTTGCTCCTTGATTATCCCAATTCCCTTTTCTTCGAGATTGGGTTTCGATACGATAAAGAAAGATGTGCTTCTGGGGTCGTTGCCGAGGAACCCGATACTGCCCACGTCGTTTTCGTCGCCCTGGACGGAGACGGACACCATCTTCTTCATGTCCTTGACCCCCAGTAGCGTCAGATTGTTTATTTTGCCGTCACTGCACCCCCTGATGATTCCGAGTCCTTTCTTGCCGAGGAGGATATTGTTCTTCGTGGTGATTTTCGGCTTCCCCCTCTTGTCATATGGGGAAAAGCAGAAGACATATCCGCCTGATTCCAAGACGCAGTTTTGCATCTCCAGCGTCATCCTTGAAGGCACCCTCACGCAACTTTCCTCGCTGGCAGCGGCTCCGCAAGCTCCTTCTGGGAGCATTCGCGTGGGGCTGGCGATTTGCATGGCTCTGACTCTGACTACGCAGTTTGCCAACGACAGGTTCAGCCCCTTGTCGCAGCAATAGGAGCAGAATATTCCTGTCATTGCACTGTTGTATACGGACACGTCGGTCTTCTTTTCCGAGGAGCCTGATACACTGAGCGTGTTGAAGCAGCTGTTCACGATGATTGCATTGTTTTTCGTGTCGATGCGTCTGCCGTAGAAGCCCCTGACGATGCAGTTTTTCCCTTTCAGGACCACGGACACATCAACCGCCTTGCTTCCTTCGGTGCTGACGATTACCGAGTCCTCGTTGATGACAATCTCTCCATAGCATCCGGGGAGAAAGACGATGGAGTCGCCTTTTGACAACTTGGCCATTGCGCGCGAGGGGATAAAGGTGCCATCTCTTTCGTCCAGGCTACAACGTATCACCGACTTGGGCTTTGCATCCATCGCCTTTTTCGCGTCGGCATCCGCAGTCCCGGCGAACACCGCGACTGCGGAGCAACATGTGAAAAGAGCTAGGACTACCGAGACAAGCGCTTGCTTTACCATGGAAACCTCCTCTATTGCGGCAAGCCCGAATCGTAAATATTCACTGAACTCCTCCCCCGAATCGGCTCTCGACGGAGGTGGAATGTAGCACCCCTTTGCCGGATTTCAACAATAATATCGGCTGGTGGCAAATATCCGATGACCTCTCCCCGAAAATTTACTGGCGAGCCCATCAT
>DYMC01000056.1:0-5857 GCA_020721745.1 Lentisphaera sp.
TGGTGTCAAGTTAAATTCCATGACCTTTCGGGTTCTGAATTTTATTCAACGTATTCGCGACGCAGGACACTAGCCTCTGGACTACGCCGGGGCAGGCGGTGCAAATTACTTGAAGCCGCTCGCAAAACTCTCCGTCCTACCACCGCAAGGACGGCCGTTTGCGCGTGTTGCTCCGGGGGTTATATTGAGCCCGGGCCGATTCCGTCCTGCCGATTTTGAGGGGACGGGAAGGTTCGGTGGATGTACTCGGGGGCCTGGATGATGCGTGCGTCTTGCGGCGGGATATTTGATGTTGCGATTGTTGGCGGTGGGGCGGCGGGGCTTGCCGCGGCCGTCTTCGCCGGGCGGCGGGGGGCGAGATCCGTGGTGGTCGAGAAGCTGTCGTCTCCTGGGAGGAAGCTGCTGGCGGCTGGTGGAGGCCATTGCAACGTTACGAACAGGGCGGCGCGTGATAAGTTCTACGCGGCGTTTGGCCGGAGCGGACGTTTCATTGCTCCGGCTCTTGAACGGTTTGACAACGGATCGCTCGAAGTTTTCTTTTCCGGGCTCGGAGTTCCTCTTCACAGTCCCGATGGCTTCCACGTTTTTCCAAGAAGCGGCAAGGGAGCCGATATTCTGGACGCCCTCTTGTCGGAATGCCGCAGGACCGGAGTCGAAATCGTGGACAACTGCAGAGCGGAGGAACTGTTGATTTCGGACAATGCCGTCCTTGGAGTCAGGACGAGCGCAGGTGAATTTCGTTCGAAGAGGGTAGTTATTTCAACGGGGGGCATGAGCTATCCGGAGCTGGGCTCGGACGGTGACGGCTACAGGCTTGCGAAATCCGCTGGACACAGCATTGTGACTCCTGTTCCGGCCCTTGTCGAACTCCACTGCCCGGAAAAATGGGTTGCCGGCCTTGCAGGGGTGTCCCTGAAAGATGTCGAGCTTTCAGTTCCGGGGAGCAGGATCAAGCCCAGGAGAGGCGAATTCCTGTTCACGCACCGGGGTGTTTCCGGTCCTGCTGTTCTGGACATTTCCGGGGATGTCGCCGGTATGGTCTCTGAAAATGGTCTTGCCCGCTTGAGCATCAACTTCATGCCTGGGGTGAGCAGGATGGATCTGCTTGCGAAATTCGCAGAATGGCGGAGGAGTTCAGGTGGAGTCCGGATTGTGAATCTGCTGTCTGCGCTGCTGCCGAAGTCGCTTGCCGGTGTCCTGTGTGAACTGTCCTCCGTGGATTTTGCGAGAGCCTCTCAAATGGATTCGGACTCGCAGAACCGGCTTCTCGAAAACGCGACTGGATTGACACTGAATGTCAACGGCACCGGGGGGTTCGCGAAGGCGATGCTCACCAAGGGGGGCGTGTCGCTGAAGGAGCTGGACCCGCGGACGCTTGAGAGCAGGATTGTGGGAGGATTGCACTTCGCGGGCGAAGTTCTGGATTTGCAGGGCGACTGCGGAGGATACAACCTGCAGTGGGCGTTTTCCAGTGGAATTCTCGCCCAGGGTGCTTGAGCCGGTTGCAAAACTTCGCGTTGATATCCGGCTGCGTCCGCGGCGGGGGCGGGCAGATCCTTGATTGTTCTGAAAACGGGGTTAGATTTGGGGTCCGAAAGGGCGGGAAGATTTCAACATGGCGGAAGTGGACAGAAAGATATTTCTGGTGACTGGCAACGACGAGTTCGCGGTGAAGACCAAGAGCCGCGCGATAATAACGTCGTTATGCGGCGAGAACTTCGAGGAGAACCCGGCTCTGGAGATAATCCACGGGGACTCCGACGAGAAGGAGAGTCCCGCAAAACTTGTCGGGAGCATTCTGGAGGCGATCGCCACGCCTCCGTTTCTGGCGGGAGAGAAGGTGGTATGGGTCAAGAACTTCAGCTTCGACACTATCACCGGCAAGCCCCCGTCGTCCGGCAGGAGGAGGAAGCAGGAGAATGATGCATCCGCCGACGAGGTGTTCGAGAGGCTGGTGGAGACGATAAAGGCCGGGCTTCCGGATGGGGTCAGGATGCTGATGGGCATCTTCAACATGGACAGGCGTTCGGCGTTCTACAAGGCCTGCGCGAAGGCGGCGGAGCTTCATGAGTTTGAGAAGCTGGGCACGGACACGCGGAACCTTCCCGAGATATTGTCCAGGCACATAGCGTCGTCTTGCGCGGAGATGGGCATGACGGTGACGCGCGACGCGGAGAACTTCCTGATAGAGGCCTGCGGCGCGAGCCATTCGAGGATAATCAACGAGCTGGAAAAGATCTCCGCGTTCATCCATCCGCGCACGGAGGCGTCGCTGCAGGACTGTCTCCAGATATGCAGCATGACCCCGGAGATGGCGTCCTGGGCGTTCTCGGAGGCTGTGGGACGCAGGGATCTGCCGGCGGCGATGAGGGCGCTGGACATACTGATAACGCCGAAGAACCCGGAGATAAGGATAATTTATTCGCTGATAGGGCTTTTCAGCGACATGGCGCAGATCCGCGCGGTTTCGGACGAGGTTGGCCTGGGGAAGTGTTATCGCTATCCGGACTTTGACCAGAAGCTCAAGAGTGTGCCGCAGGAGATCAGGGAGAAGTATTCATGGAGCGCGATATTCTCGATGAACCCCTACAGGGCGTTCAAGATACACGAGCAGGCGTCGAAGATCCCGCCGCACAAGTTCGCCGAGGCGTTTCAGGAAATACTCAGGACGAACAAGGCGCTGGTTTCAGGTGCCGCCAATCCGCGCCTCGAGTTGGAGAACCTTGCTGTAAAACTCTGCACATGAGGGAGACGGTGGGGCCGCCGTCCATCCCAAAAACCGGGGAGAGCCTTTTCATTTCATCGGGTTGTATCCGAGGAGCTGCCTGACATGCGATATGTCGTTCCAGAAGAGGACTGTGGTCCTGTGGTCTCCATTGGACGGCAGTGTTATGGAGGATATTCCGCAGTTGTTCATGCCGAGATATAGGTTGTGGTCCGTCTTGTGTCCTTGGATCAGAGTCTGGAACAATATGCTCATGAATCCAGAGTGCGTTATGGCGAGGATTTTCTCGTCGTCCGACGATTTGAATTCCTCGATGAATGATTTGGCCCTTTGGGCCGGGTCGAGGTTCCAGGCATTCTGGGTGTCGGGGGTTCCGTATGCAGGCAGGTCCTCGTAGGGAAGAATGCTGTTGTATGAATTCTGCGGCATCTCTTCGACGAGGCGGCTGTCGAACACGACTTTGTCGCAGTGCAGCCCCGAATGCTCGTAGGTCTGCCTCGCCCTTTTTAGCGGGCTGATGAAGATCTTGTCGAAGTTTATCTCCGCAAGTGGGGGGTTGATCTGCTCGGCCTGGAGGATTCCCAGTTTGCTGAGCGGAGAGTCTATTCCCATGTGTTCACCGGTCTGCGCGGCGCTTTCAGCGTGTCTGACCAGCCAGATTCTCTTCAATGTGCCACCGTTTGAACTTCGATGTATGTTTGTTTTATCGAGGTAATTGCAAAACTCTTTTCGCGGGCATGGCAACACGTGATTTCATACGTGTCAAGAGCATGCCCCTCCACGCCGATTTTGCGAAAAATCGGCGTAAAAATGGAGGGACGCGCTTGCGCGTCCGGAGTTTTGCAATTGGCTCTATCGTAAAATGACTTTAATCTATGCTGTCCGCGGATCTAATCAAATCATTATTTGGAGAAAAACATGCAGACGGTGTCCAGATACGGCAGCTTCAGGGCGTGGCCGACTGTATGCTGGGCAGGGGTGACGATGCCTGGAGGACTTCCGTGAAGGTGGTGCCGGACAATCTGGAGAATCCGGTAAGTCAATCTGCTGCGAGCCGTTCTCATTTACAAAATACAAAAACAGCTGGAGATAGCTGGGATATTTTGTTTTTTAATCGATCAAACATCGTTTTTGCATTTTGTTCAAGTAAATATTCACTGAAGACGTGAGCTTCGCAACGTCTCAAGAATGACGGGGTTCGGTGAATATTTACTCCGGATTGATGTATCAAGTGGATTTCATCACGCACACGCAAAAAGAAGCCGGTTTTTTCTCTCGTCGGCAACACGATGGAGATCTACACTGGCTCTGGATGTCAGCTTCCCTTTTCGAGGCGTTGCGCAAGTCTTTCCGGGAGACCTGACTCTATGATGCTTTTCTGCGCTGCGGCGATGTCGTATTGAAGTCTGTAGCGGACGAGTTTGTTCGCGGTGCTGTCGTAGACGGCGAAGGAGGCTCTTGGATCCCTGTTCCTGGGCTGTCCCACGCTCCCGACGTTTATCAGATACTTGCAGTTTTTCTCGATGATGATTTCGGGTTCCGGGTCGTTGGCTGGGTCGGCGCTGCCCTTCCACGGCAGTATCTCGTCCACAGGGGTCGCTCCGCCGGCGAAGCCTTTTTTGATGAAAGCTATCGGGACGTGGGAGTGCCCGCAGAAGCAAAGCTGGGAGAACTGGTAGTTGAAATTGTCGCGGGCCTGGTGGATGTCGAATATGTATCCCCAGCTTTCCGGCGAATCCAGCGTCGCATGGACTATGGTGATCGGTGCTCCCTTTATCACCGTCTTGTATGGGAGCTTGGCCAGGAAGTTCCTCTGTGTTTCATCCAGCTGTGCCTTGGTCCAGAGCACGGCGGCCTTCGCGTGTTGGTTGAATCCAAGCATCTCCTCGTCGTTGTTCGAGACGTATTCGTCGTGGTTGCCCCTCACAAAGCCGACGATGTCGAGAGCGTTCATCATATTGAGGCACTGCGCCGGGTTGGCGTTGTATCCGACCACGTCCCCCAGGCAGATGTATTTTTCGACACCGACTTCCTTGCACTTTTCGAGGACGACGGACAGTGCCTGGATGTTCGCATGGATGTCGCTCAGAATCGCGTACTTCATTTTCCCCACCTTATTTTCAGGCCGAGAGGATGTCTCAATCCACAACGATTATTGAATTGACTGGATGTTTGGGAATATTCTTCCTTCCATTTAGGAATGCAAGCTCGACAAGGAATTCCACGCCGATTATTCTTGCGCCGAGTTTTTCGACAAGCCTTATCGCTGCGCCGGCGGTGCCGCCAGTCGCCAGGAGATCGTCTATCAGGAGCACCTTGTCGCCCTTTTGCAGGGCGTCGGAATGTATCTCCATGGTGGCCGTCCCGTATTCGAGATCATAGCTGGCCTCTATGGTTTGATATGGCAGCTTGCCTTTTTTCCTCACCGGGACTATTCCGCATCCGAGCCTGTATGCGAGAGCCGACCCGAATATGAATCCTCTTGACTCCACCGCCACGACGTAGTCCGGCTTTGCCTTCAGATATCTTGTCGACATGATTTCGATGACCTCTGCGAACGCCTCCGGCGATTTGAGCACCGGCGTTATGTCCTTGAACACTATCCCCTGCTTTGGGAAGTCCTTGATGTCCCGGATCAACCCTGATATTGTTTCCATGCTCATCGCGAAGTCTCCTTGTTTCCATTTCAGGACGAAAGTGTCAACAGCTGTAAGCCGGATTCTGTTTCCCCGCCAGAGGCGGAGACGACAGCCATTTGTCTAAGCGGCCAGAACCCGGGACTCATGCGCCGCGGGCAGCGGCATCGTCCCCTATTTGGCCTTGCTCCGGAAGGGGTTTGCCATGCGGTGCGCCTCGCGGCGGCACCCGGCGGGCTCTTACCCTGCCTTTTCACCCTTGCCCCGGGACTTGCCCGTGGCGGTCTGTTTTCTGTGGCGCTTTCCTTCCCGCGGAATATGGTCCGCGGTATCCTCCAAAGGAGGACTTCCTGCCCTGTGGAGTCCGGACTTTCCTCCCCGGCGAACCGGAGCGGCCGTCCGCTGCTGACAAAACGGGAATCTAACCTGCAATGATGAAAATGCTAATCGTTGCCAAGAATTTTCCCGAAAAAACATCCTTGATGCGGCATCAGTC
>DYMC01000056.1:5957-13219 GCA_020721745.1 Lentisphaera sp.
CATCAGTCCTTGATCTTCAGTTTTGAGGCCATGTCGGATATTTTCCCGAAGAGTATCAGGAAGTCGCCGCATTCCACCTTGTCGGTCGCGGAAGGGTTGTAGATGATGTTATGCCCTCTCTCGAAGGCGAGGACCTGGGCGTGGTATTCGGCCCTCATGTTTATCTCGCCGAGGGTTCTGCCGCAGAAGGGGCTGTCCGCCTTTACCTTCATCCTGATCGTGCCGCAGCCGTGCGTGCCTATCATGAACTCCTCGAAGTTCACCTGGGAGAACGCATTCATCTCGCTCATCCTCGCCTTTATTCTCTTCTGGAGATATCCCCAGAGCGGGCTTCGTGTGAAGAACACGTAGAGGACCCAGAACGAGAGCATCACCAGGAGCAGCTCGCCTACCATCACCAGGGAATAGTGCAGCCTGATCTCCTTGGATATGAAAGACATGGAGACATGCTCCTGCATGTCTCTGCTCGTCGCCAGCGTGTTCACGAAGGAGCCTATCATCGTGACGAACACGATGTTTCCGGCCACCATCAGGACGACCGCGATGCGTCTGCGGACGGGATGGTTCACCACCATTTCCGACTCGCGTGTAGTGAAGCCGGTTCCGGTGAAGCATGAAAGCGACTGGAAGTTCGCCTGCTTTGCACCCATGCCGGTAAGCTCCAGGGCCAATCCGCCCACCCTCACCACCAGGAACGAAATGCCGAGGACCATGATTATCAGGAACAAATAGATCATCGCCGAACCTCCATGAAACCGATTGAGCGTTGCCGGACTTGACGCGAAAGGATTAGACAATATAGTAACGCTTCCCGGAAAAAGCAATCAAACAACAAAAAGGCGGCAATTCATGTTCATAACCGGACTGAACAGATTCTTCGAGAGGCACGGAAGGAAGACCTTCGCGGTCTTCACCGGAATAATAATCATATCCTTCGTCCTCTACTTCTCCCCCGGATTCGACATCACCCACCTGTTCGGGACCCGGAAGGCGGCTCCGGAGTCCCTCCCCGGCGGAGTCTCCAAGGATGATTTCCAGAATGCCATAAACAGCAACATGATCCTGATCTCGATGCAGCTTGGAGGCGCCCCTCTGAAGGATCAGTTCGTCCAGCAGATGGCCTACTACAAGGCGCTCGACTGGGCATCGGCCGTCAAGATCGCCGAGGAGAGAGGATTTTCCGCCGACGACAAGGCTGTTTTCGAGAGGATAACCTCCATGCAGTCCTTCAAGGGCAAGGACGGATTCGACAAGACATCCTACGACCTCTTCCTCAAGAACACTCTCGGGCCCTTCGGCTTCAACAGCATTCATCTCGAGGATGCCGTGAGGAAGGACATTGCGCTGGCGCGCATGAACGATGCAATCAGGAATTCGGCGATATCCTCGGATGCCGAATCCGATTTCGAGTTCGATGCCATGAACTCCAGGATCAAGGCGAGGATTTTCACGTTCAAGGACGAGGACTTCATCGCCGCCGCGGCCGACAAGAAGGATGTCGAGGCATATTTCAACGCCAACAGGGCGAAATACATGACTCCATCGAAATCCAGGGCCATGGCTGTGAGGTTCAACTATATCGAGTTCGAGGGGCAGGCATCCAAATTACTGACTGACAAGGACATCGAGTCGTATTACGAATCCAACAAGGACAAGTTCACAAAGGACGGCAAGCCCCAGCCCCTGGAATCGGCAAAGGCCGAAATCAAGGAGCGCCTGCTGAAGGACAAGTGCTCGGAGCTGGCCATCAGGAAGGCCCAGGACTTCTCCCTCTCCGTATACCAGATATCGATGGACATGCAGGACAAAAGCCTGAAGGAAGTCCTGCAGGCCAAGGCAAAGGAGGCCGGACTCCCCGCTGCCGAGACCGACTTTTTCGACGAGAAATCCAAGGCGATAAAAAACGTCGGCGCGGAGCCCGACTTTGCACACGCCGTCTCGGAGCTCATCATGGACCAGCCGCTTTCGGATCCGATAAAGGGGAGCCGGGCCGCGTTCGTCGCCCTGCTGCTCGAGAGACAGGAGCCAAGGCAGGCCGAATTTGCCGAGGCTGAGAACGATGCCACGAAGGACTACCTGATGGCGCAGGCCGCGAAAATCGCATCGCAGAAGGCCTCCGAGGCGGCCCTCTCGCTCACCGAGAAGCTCGCCGGGGGAGCCAGGATCGCGGACATCGCCGAGGCCAAGGGCGCCAACTGCGTCGAGCTGCCTGAGTTCTCCCTCGTCAAGCCGCCGGAATCGCCATACTCCTCGGCGATCATCGAGCTCGCTCTCCACACCCGCCCGGGAAGGCTCTCGGAAGTCAGGAACGCAGGAGACGCAAAAGTCTTCATTCTCGTCGAGGCGAAGAGTCCTCCCGAGAAGAAGGATCCGGCCGAGATGTCGCGCAGCAAGTCTCAATATAAAACGAGGAAGCAGAACCTGGCCTGGTTCAACTTCCTGAACTCCACGCAGAAACCAAAAACAAGCGCAACAAAGGACTAACTCCAATGAACGAACCGGATTTCAAGAAGTCGGAACTCATACCCGCGATAGCACAGGACTGCATGACTAACGAAGTCCTCATGCTGGCCTACATGAACAGGACCGCATGGGAGGAAACCGTCAGGAGCGGCACGGCCACATACTGGTCCCGCTCCAGAAACAAGCTCTGGAAGAAGGGCGAAAGCTCGGGAAACGTCCAGAAGGTGAAGGAGATATTCCTCGACTGCGACAACGACACGATACTGCTCAAGGTCGAGCAGATCGGAGGGGCGGCATGCCACGAGGGATACAAGTCATGCTTCTTCAGGAAATACAGCGGGGGCAGGCTCGAAGTTTGCGCGAAGAGAGTCTTCGACCCGGAAAAAGTCTATAAAAAATAGCCGGCGACCAATGCTCCTGCCAATAGGTGAAATCAGAGAGCTTCAATGCCCGCTCCGCCTTGGAGTGCCTTGGAGCGAAATCACCACCCTCGGGGTGGGAGGCAGGGCTCCGGCAGTCTGCGAGCCAAAGGACGACATCGAGCTCAGGAACCTGCTAGCCCTCTGCAAAAAGAAAAATGTCCGCTTCATCGTCCTCGGAGCCGGCAGCAACATCGTCGGATGCGACGACGACTTCGACGGAATCGTCATAAGACTCTCCGGAAAATCCTTCCAAGAGATGAGCTTCGGCCGCGATCATGCGACAGTGGGGGCGGGAGTCAGGCTCCGCGACCTCGCCGAGGCCGCGGCCAGGAAGGGTTTCACTGGCATCGCCCCGCTGGCCGGAATCCCCGCCACAGTCGGGGGTGCGATCAAGATGAACGCCGGCGCCGACGGAGTCTCCATCGGCAACTTCATCGAGGAGATCTGCGGTTTCGACTCCGGCGGGAACGTTTGGAAGGCATCGAAATCCGAGCTGTCGTTCCCATACAGGAAATCATCCGTCGCAGACGACAAGATAATAATCGCGGCCATCTTGCATCTCGCGCACGGGGACAGCGCGGCATCGTTGGATTCGATATCGAAGACTGTTGAAAAACGCTCCAGCGTGAAATTCGAGGGCAGGAACGCCGGATGCGTCTTCCTGAACCCCGGCGACGCGAAGGCCGGCATCATCCTCGACAAGGCAGGATGCAAGGGAATGTCATGCGGGAAAGCCCTTGTCAGCTCCAGGCATGCGAACTATTTCATAAACACAGGTTCATGCCCGGAGGCCGATTTCGTCGGTCTTGCATCGAGCGCGAGGATGAAGGTCTTCGAGAACAGCGGCATACTGCTCTTCCCGGAGGTCAAATTCGCGAATCCACGCTCCCTCGAAAAAATCCTGTCCGCCCCGAGGCCCCTCGATGTCGCCGTGCTGAAGGGAGGTTCGTCCCGCGAGAGGGACATATCGTTGATCTCCGCAAAATACGTCTCCGATGCGCTCCGCGCCGCCGGGATGAAAGTCTCCGAATTCGATATAAGAACGCCTGAACTGCCGCCCGAGGCGATGAAATGCGATGTCGTCTTTCCCGTTCTCCACGGTGGATTCGGTGAAAACGGCGAAATACAGGGAAGACTCGAGAGGGCCGGGCTCAAGTTCGTCGGCTCGTCGAGCAAATCCTGCTCCCTCACTATAGACAAGATAGAGAGCAAGAAAATAATGCTCGAAAATAAAATTCCCACCGCTCCCTTCTCGGCAATCGGAAAAAATGAAGAAAAAGAACTTGCGAAAATCGCGGCGCGGCTCGGATTCCCGCTCGTCGTCAAGGCTCCTCTCGAGGGCTCAACTTTCGGAATAACGATAGTGGATGGAATGGAAGACCTGGAAGCGGCGCTCGATAAAACTTTCTCCTTCGGGGAAAATGTCCTCATCGAGAAATTCATATCCGGCAGGGAGATAACAGTCGGGATCCTCGACGGAAAGGCTCTTCCGCCCGTCGAGATTGAATATCCCGGACGAACCTACGACTTCGATGCAAAATACACGCACAGCAAGGGGGAGACCAAATACCACTGCCCGCCGGTCCATATCGAGGGGAGCATGCAGGAAAAAGCCCGGAAATTTGCAGTTGAATTCTACCGCGCGACCGGAGCCAGGGACATGCTCAGGGTGGATTTCATCTGCGCCGATGGCGTTCCATACGCGCTCGAGGGCAACAGCATACCGGGGTTCACCGACAGCAGCCTGCTCCCGAAGGCGGCAAAGACCGCCGGAATATCGTTCACCGAACTCTGCGCGGGCCTTGTGATGAAAGCATACAAGCGGAGATAGGCTCTAATCACTCCGGAGGTAATTGCAAAACTCCTTTCGCGGGCATGGCCCCGAGGCCCTTTGGGCTCGGGATCTCGCGACAAGCATGCCCCTCCACGCCGATTTTTGCGAAAAATCGGCGCAAAAATGGAGGGACGCGCTTGCGCGTCCGGAGTTTTGCAATTGGCTCACTCCGGTGATTCGCCTATCATCCGAACACACGTTGGCTCCGTCATATTCCGCTATCCCCCTAAGACAGCGCAACTGGCTATCTGCGACGACATTGAGAACGCTCTCATAATAAGTGCGCTCCCTGCCAAATATTTCATCCAGAGCCCTGGCGATGTCCGAGTCGCCGAATTCGGTCCCGCCTGCACTGACATCCCACAGCGCATGGCAGAACTCCTGGACATCCCCGGGATTGGCATTGGTCATGTCAAATATCTTTTCAATCAATTGACCGGATATTGTTCTCCCGCCACGACGGAAGCGCTCTGTTATGTAGAGCCCGTCCGCAAAAAGCTGGTTTTGTGGACGGGCTCCATATTGCATTTTACATACAATTCTGGCCGGCGTTCCAGGCTCGGCCGGCCAGCGTCGAAAAAACGCCGGAAAAACATGGCATGAGCTTGCATCTTTCCCGTGCTGGCACTACATTTTGCCGCTTTACGCTTTACTGGTAAGAGTTCAGTGAATATTCACCACGAGAATCACGATAGAGCCTGTTTTTTGCCTTTGATTTCGAGAAACAGGGCTTGCATCATCAAAAAAAAAGGAGATCCAGGATGTCCGTAACGGTCATAGTCGGAATACAGTGGGGCGATGAAGGCAAGGGAAAGATAATTGATTTCCTCACCGAGGACGCCGACATCGTCGCGCGATTCCAAGGGGGCAGCAACGCGGGGCACACCGTCGAGATCGGCAAGGACAAGTTCGTCCTCCACCTCGTCCCGTCCGGAATATTCAGGAAGGACACCCTGTGCCTGATCTGCAATGGCGTGGTGGTGGACCCCGTAGCCCTGATGGACGAGATGCGCGGGCTCGAGAAGGATGGGCTCGATTTCAAAGGGAGGCTCCAGATAAGCACAAGGGCGCACCTCGTCCTGCAATACCACAGGACGATTGACGGTCTCTACGAGCTCAAGCGCAAGGATGGAGAGAAGATAGGGACCACCAAGCGAGGGATAGGCCCCGCATATGCGGACAAGGTCGCCAGAACCGGCATCCGGGCCTGCGACATCCTCGACGAGAACACGCTCCGTGCGAAATTCGCAAAACAGCTCGCATACTACAACGAAATTTTCAGCTCCTGCGGAGAGAAGGCTTTGTCTTTCGACGAGGAGTGGAGCAGGCTCCGCCGCGCCGCTGAATACATCAGGCCATACATCGCGGACACCGTCCTGACGATAAACAAGGCCGCCAGGGAGAAGAAGAAGATAGTCCTCGAGGGGGCGCAGGGAATGTGGCTGGATGTGGACTACGGCACATATCCGTTTGTGACGAGCAGCAACACGACCTCCGGCGGGGCATGCACCGGCTCAGGACTCTCGCCCAAGCACATTGGAAGCGTGGTCGGGGTCATGAAGGCATACGCGACAAGAGTGGGCGAAGGCCCCTTCCCCACCGAGCTGTCGGACGCCGTCGGAGAAAGCATCAGGAGCGCCGGCAGGGAATTCGGGGCCTCCACCGGCAGGCCCCGCAGATGCGGATGGTTCGACGCCGTCTCCGCAAGATACTCCTGCATGGTCAACGGAGTTGATTCGCTCGCAATCACAAAGCTCGACATCCTCGACCAGTTCGACGAGATAATGATATGCACCGCATACGAGGTTGACGGCAGGAAAACATTCGACATGCCGTCGGACACGGAGAAGATCATCGCGGCAAAACCAATCTACGAGGCCATACCAGGCTGGAGGACAAAGACCTCCGGCGCGACGAGCTGGAACTCGCTGCCGGACAAGGCGAGGAAATACCTTGACAAGATCGCCAGGCTCGTCGAGGCTCCGGCATCCATAATTTCGGTTGGCCCTCGACGCGACCAGACCTTCATGGCCGAATGATTTTTTCAAAAGCGAAAAAACAAAAAAGTATGTTTGATCCCAATAATACACTTCATTCAGTTCCGCTCCAGTCCTTGCAAAGCACCTCGGCCTGTTCGAGAACCAGCCCGGTCGCCCGCGCCTGCTTGTCCGGGGGATAGCCGTACTTGCGAAGAATGCGTTTGATGATGACGCGCATCTGGGCGCGGACGTTCTCGCGCACCGTCCAGTCAATGGTGATGCTGTTCCGGACCGACTTCGAGCTTGAGCATCTCTACGGCGAAGGCTCCAACGCATGGAAGAACTACTACCAGCCTCTCCAGATCGCCTATATCATCACCCAACTGATCACCCACGGCGACCTCTGTCGGAAGCTGCAGGCGGCCGGAACAGGCGCGGACATGCGCTCGACCGCCGCCTTCATCGAATACTACCTGATTCCGTGATGGTCTTTTTGGCCATCATCCTTGTTTGTTTTTCAACGAGTAAGCTACATCCCGAAATGACTTTTTCAAGCACTTCGGC
>DYMC01000265.1 GCA_020721745.1 Lentisphaera sp.
AGAGCGGTAGAGAAATAATAATATCCAAGGGTTTTCCGTCAAGATTTCAGGAGAGTGTTTCGCTTGAGGACATCTAACCCGTTTTCCGCGCGAAAAACGGGCTAATCTCAATCACAATCTTCCTATCAATTGAACCTGGACCACTAATATAGCGCACCTTGCACTTCTGCCAGACATAGTCAACCTCCACGAATCGTCCAACCTGATATTCATTGAACTGTGCTGGTGTGTTGCACTCGCAAAAGAATGATTCTTTAGTACCATCAGAACACGCCATCTCAAACTCGGCACCATTTCCCATGCACAACGTATCAATCCGTGTGATTGTCCCGCGATGAGTATATAGAGCCCGTCCACAAAACCAGTTTTTTGTGGATTTGACTTTGCCAAAACCATCAGGGCTCTTAAAACCGCAGCGATTTTGATGCTGTAAAATTATTTTTCTTTTCCCATGTCCGTATTTTTTTACTTTTCATGGATTTTGGGTGCAAGCATCCCTGCGGACTCCTGACCGCTTTGCATCTTCAGTCTCCGAAACGGTTTTATCCGGTTTTCAAAAGTTTTTCCTCTTGTGCTTCCGGGAGTCTTGCCAGCACCCAGAGATTGTGGGAGAAAACCGCCCATGCGAGATCACGCTCCCTCTGGGCGAAGCTTTTCCCGGAGGCCGGATTCCCGACAAATCCGTTTCTGACGATTGATATCCTCCCCTCCGTCTGCGCCCTGCGCTTCTGCATCACTATGAACTTCTGCTCATTCTGGCGTTTTTTCAGCTCTTCACGGCTCCGCGGGCAGACTGCGTTGTAGATTTGCTCCTCCGCAAGGCGCTCCCTCGTGGTCGGCCCGTCGAACCCCCGGTCTCCGGCGAGAGCCTTTATGCACATTCCCTTGGCTGCAAAACGGTCAAGGCTTTCATCGAGCTGCTTCACATCTCCTGGCGCGGCATTCCTGTAGAGCTTGAAATCGACCACAAGTCCGTCAATCTGTTCGCCAAGATAGAGGACATTCCCGAATTCCACCTCGGAAGAGTCCTTGCCTCTTGTAACAACACAGATGCTGTCGTCGTAGAGGCTCAACATCTTGTCTTTGTTTTCCGTCTTCCTGCCGCCGATGATCCTGTCGTGCGCCTGCTTCACCGCCGCGGGAAGTTTTTTCAGGACATTTTCCATCCTGCACATTATCTCCTGCGCACTGAGTTCGTCAAGATCGGTTTCAGCCTCCCAGTTTTCGCGGAGCAGATCGCAATATCTCCTCCCATGCTTTCTCACCACCTCCGCGATCTTCTTCATCTCGCGCAAAACCCTCTTGCGCTCCTTCCTGGAATCCTTTTTCCTCCTTGAACTGGACATGTCCATGCAGCACTTGTTTATCTGCGTCAGAAAACTGCCGGGACTTGGTATCCGGTGGACCAGCCCGTGCCGCCTTATCGTGAGTATCGACTTGACAAGGGTTCTTACTGCGTCCCGCAGGAGCAGCCAGTCCACGGGGAAATGTATCTTCGCCTCAAGGCAGCAGGCATCTACAAATATCTCGTCGGTTGAAACTGCCTCCTCAAGTCCTATCCGGGCGTGGTCGTCACGGGCGAGGACGACCACCTTGTCCACGAGGGCGGAAATCTTTTCCGCAGGAAGGAATTTCGAATACTTCTGCAGAAGGCTCTTGGAGGGGGCATTTACCTCATCCATCGCGATGATGCCTATGAATTTCTGCAACACAGGGCTTTCCGCGATTCTCCTGCTCAGACCTGCGAAGCTCTCGTTGAGATAATGCCTCAAGATGTTGCATCTCATGGCCATCACCGCATACTTCGCCCGCCTCCTGCCAGCCGCCGGCTTCATGCTCCGCTTCTCAACAGACTCGATATGCTCCAAGTATGCGGAGGCCGCCTCGAAGTCAACGCCCCCCTCCCGCAGGATGCGGTCAATCCTTTCAAGAAGACGGCAGTACTCGCTGAATTCCT
>DYMC01000266.1 GCA_020721745.1 Lentisphaera sp.
CGGTGCGAAGGAGATGACCATGCGACCTATGAGCAGAGCGGTAGTGCGGCACAATCACTTTGTCTGGCGGTGCGTTCAAGCGATTGTTGAGGCTCTGACGCCGATGGCATTGCTGCTTCCCGCATTCGAGGAATACGCATTTGCGCAAGGACAGATCGTGCCCGAAACGCGACTCGGCCCTTACGTTCCGAGGAATCTCGAACTGAAGGCAGGGGCCGATTACTCTGGGATGGACTTCCGTGGAAGTAGGTTTGACCTGAATACGCATTTAGCAGGCGCGAACTTCACGCGTTGCGACTTGCGGCGAGTGATTTTCGATGGAACGGACCTGGAAGGTGCGAACTTCACTGACGCCAATCTGGAAGAGGCCGTCTTTTATGACAACGTCAGGTTATCGGGCGTCTCGTTCAGGAACGCCAATTTGAAGTGGGCATTCTTCGCAAGTTCCAGTATTCCCGAGAATGCGGACCTCACTAACGCCGTGATTACGGGCGTTTCGGCTGTGCGTTGTCAGTGGTATCGGCCGCCTGATTACGGCAGCGGACTAATTCCCTCGCGCGGCAACGAGTACAGCCGGGGTGGCGCGTCCTGCCTCACTTTCCCCCAGCTTCGCTCCACATGGAACTTCCGGCACAAGGATTTGAGTGATTGCGAGGTTTATCTCTTCGATAGCGCAGCGCGTCCGTGGAACGAGTCTGTCGATTTTCGTGGATTTGACCTGCGCAATGCCATCATTGTCGGCGATTGTACTCGCTGTGATTTCACGGATGCCGATATCACCGGAGCAGTGTTGCGCGCGAAGATCACCAAGCAGCAGATCCTTTCGACCAAGAACGCGGAATGGTGGTCGGGTAATCACGGGTTTTCCTGGGAGTACTGCCACCTCTCGCTGGGCGAGATCGCGCACGGCTGGGATTTCTCGAAGGAAACCCTCCGGGGTATGTCGTTTAGCGCCGTGAACGTGAAGCTTACCGATGCCGTCATCGACCACACGACGATAACGAACGTCACCAAGGAGCAGCTTTATTCGACCCGAAGCTACAAAGAAGGAAATCTTGCCGGCCTTCACGTTCCTTGGGTAAGAGGCGCGCCAACTCCGTTCGTGGAATTCGATTTCTCTCGGCAGAACTTGACAGGATGCGTTCTCTGGGGCCCTTTTACGGGCGCGGTCTTCACGGATGCGGTGATTACTGGTGCAGATCTCACTAACAATTGGCACGGCCTGACGGCCGAACAGATCAAATCAACGTGGAACTACAAGAATGGCCGGATGGCCGGCGTGCGGATTCCCGACGAACTTAGGATTGAGTTGGGCCTCCCTCCGTGGCAGCGCTAGCAATGGCGACCGAAAAACGTGTCAGGAACCTTTTATGTCTTTAATGGCGAATCGCAGCTTCGACGGAGGCACGGTGATGTGCGTCAAACACATCATTGCGATTGTATGGCTTTGCGTGGGCGTATTCGCGGGCATCGGCCAGGCTGACCATCCGAGTTACCCCTAACAGCCTGTTGAAAAACAAAAACGCTTGCACAAGCCGTCGTGGGTGGAAGCCGATTGCAACCGCTACCAGTTGTGCTAGCAAACACTTTTTCAACAGGCTGCTAACGCTCAAACTTGGCGTGGGCAACGAAGACCTTGAAGCCCAGATCAACAGTCTCCCCTGGATCATGAACACCTCCCGGGGCGAGTACGAGAGGGATGCGTCCAAGATCAACTTCGGCGGCCGGGACCTCGGCTGTGCGACTATCCATTTCGAACTGAAGGGTTTGTACGGCGCCAATTTCGAAGGGTGTACGCTGGATGGCAGCTCGCTGCTCGAAACTGACTTTCGCGCCTGCTCGTTTCGCAGTACGAGCCTGCGCCTCTGTCAGCTGGACTGGTCGAGCTGGGCGCTCCGGTGCCTGAAGGCATGGTCGGCACGGTCCACCTGGTCT
>DYMC01000267.1 GCA_020721745.1 Lentisphaera sp.
AAAGTAGGGCGGTCGTTCCCGGCCGCCCTCAACTCCGGCGCGCTCGACTGCATTCTGATCCCGGCGTGCGGAAAAAAGGGAAGACCCGCCAAGCTCCATACGGAGCGCCCCCCGCTAAATTCGCCGTCCAAGATGCCAGGGTGATCAAGACCAAACCCGAGCACGATTCAATCGAGACTGGCGAAAATGGAGAAAACAGGCTATATTCCCGAAAAAAGAAAAATCGAAGTTCAGATCAACTCAAAATATGCGGGGAAAAAGCCATGAGCGGAAAAAATCTCAGCCCGGACCTGCTGAAAATACTCGCATGCCCCAAGGACAAGGCACCGGTGGAACAAACTGCAGACGGAAACCTCAAGTGCAGCAAATGCGGAAAAATCTACAAGGTGCTCGACGGCATACCCGTAATGCTGATTGACGAAGAGGAAGGCAGCGACGACGAAGACTCCGGGCCGTCCGGCGCCCCCGACGACAAGAAGCCCCCAAAATTCAAGCCGCACCCCCTGCTCTCAAAGGAGAGCAGAAAGAAACCAAGGATAGTGGCGAAAGGCGACATGCCTTCCTCCGCCCCATTCGTCAACATCGTGGAGCAGAACGAAGCACACAAGATCCGCATCGTCAAAATATCAGTCCTCGTCCTCCTCGTCATGCTGGGCGCCTTCACACTGTATCTTCTCTATGCCAAGGCGAAAAAAGAGAAAGCGCTCCAGCGCAGAGTTGATTCGATCGCCATGAAAGTCTCCGAATGCCGGAAGACCATAGACAATGGCGAAGGCTACGAGTCCGCCAAGGCGGCCTTCGCCGCCATCTGCCACCTCGAAACGCTCAGGACCCTCGACTGGCGCAGGGAATCCGAATGGAAGGATCGCGAGGACTTCTTCAAGAAGACAATCGCCGACGAGTTCGGGATCAAATCCGGCCACCCATTCGTCCTTCCGAGCGGCCCGATAGACATGGTCTGCATCCCGCAAGGCGTATTCCAGATGGGAAGCACAATAAAGGACAGGCGCTCCGACGAGGACGAGCTCCCGCAGCGGAGCATCATCATCAACTACGAGTTCTGGCTCTCGCGGACCGAAGTGACCAACATGCAGTTCAGATTCGCATATCCCAAGCACATCATCGAGGACTGGGGCGGCGAGAGACTCGACGGACTGCTGCAGCCAGCATGCATGATGGACTGGCACATGGCCGTCTCATGCTGCAGGTTCATCAACGAGATCGAGACAAAGGCCGGCAGGGTTCCGGAAGGCTACGAATACAGGCTCCCTACCGAGGCCGAATGGGAATACGCCGCAAGAGCAGGCACGAACACTGTCTTCTTCTGGGGCGACAGCTTCGGAGACGAAGGCGCGAAATTCGCAAACAGCTTCGACCTCAGGACCGCGCAGATCCACAAGTGGAAGACTGAAAAGGGAATGGCCACGAAAGATGCTTTCATCGCCAGCGCCCCGGCAGGATCCTTCAAACCCAACGCATTCGGACTATTCGACACGGCAGGGAACGTCTGGGAATGGTGCTGGGACTGGTATAACCCGCGCGCATACAAGGAGCTCGATGTCATAAGCCCGGTCCAGACACAGCCCGTCCAGGCCGACCTCGAAATGAGAGGCACATTCGACAGGCTATACTCCATCGAGGGCACCAGCAGGGTGATAAGAGGCGGCTCCTGGGGCAACCTCCCCTCCGACTGCCGCAGCGCAAATCGCGACTCCGCCGTCCCCGAAACCAAAAACACTGGCATCGGCTTCAGAATCGCACTCGCTCCAAAAATCGAAAAACTCACGGCAAAGACCGACGCGGAAAGGTAAAACGCCCAATCCTCAATGGGTGCGGATGGAAGTAGCATTGGCTTTGCAACTCCAAAAGTGGCATCCGCTCTAACCCGTTTTTCGCGCGGAAAACGGGCTTTAGCCCAAATTTCTTCAGATTAC
>DYMC01000057.1:0-7959 GCA_020721745.1 Lentisphaera sp.
GCGTTCACCGTTCGGCGTTCGGCGGTGAAATGGCGGACACAAACTTTGATACTGTGATACTGTTACACTTTGACACTGTGATACTTTTAACCTGGAGGGTTTGACATGCCTATATTCGAATTCAAATGCAAGGCTTGCGGGAAGATCTTCGAGAAGCTGTCGAAGGTCACAGATAAAAAGGCCAACTGCCCGGACTGCGGCAAAAAGGCGGAGAAGATCCTTTCGGCCTTCAATGCGATAGGGAATTCGCCTTCCTCGAAATGTTCTTCAGCAGACACATGCTCGTCCGCCGGCAATTCATGCTGTTTGAATGGAACTTGCGGAATGCACAGGGGCTGAGGGGAATGGCGCTAAGTTAAGGCGCTTTTGTTGGCGTTCACAGCTTCAGCGTGTGCTGTCTGTGTCCCTTAACTTAGCTCCATTCGGGGCTGAGGGAGAGATAGAGGGGCGGGATAGCGGATGCTGGCAGTTTGCGCGGCATGCGGCGGCGTAGCCGTAGGCGGAGACGGGGCTCCGCGCAAACACGTCTTTGCGCCGGGACGGCGCAAAGTACTTGCGGGCTTGCCACCCATTCTCCTCTGGAGAACAGGCGGGCAGGATAGGAGTTCGGTGAATATTTACCCATTATTGAGGCAATTTTGAAATTGCCTCTGAAAATATTCGCAGCAAACAAGAGGATCGCATAAGATGAAACAGATGTTGAAAGCTATCAGGGAGCTGGTGAAGCTCCCGGAGGAACAGATCAGGGAGAAGCTCCAGAAACTGGGAAGCTCGTCGCTGGCCCTCTATCCGGATTCGCTGAACAAGGCGGGAGACTGCCTGCTCATGGTCGCCTCCGACAGAAAGTCCAAGTTCCTTCTCGCTGTTTCGGAGAAGAAAAATGGGATCATTGCGAATTTCGCAGGAGGGCTGATCGAGGATTCGGGACTTTTCGCCAGGAAATGCCCTTTCTCGCCGGAGAACGCTGTCCAGATCAGAAAGCTTTTCCCCTGGACGGCCCCGGTCTCGCTGAGGAAGAAAAAAACAACGATAGGCTGCGGCGACAGGCTTGGCAGGGCCACGCCAGGGCACATATCGGCGATAAGGAAGTTCGATGCGTCTCCAGTTCTCGCCCAGCAGTCCATGCGGGAGCTTTCCCTCACGGGAAGAACCTACGTGAATGTGATTGATGATGTGAGCTTCCTCGTCTATCAGGAGGGCTTCAGGGATGGCTTTGGCGCCGATGGAGACCATCTCAAGAAGATGGAGGACGTGGATACGGCCCTTGATGCCGGAGCGACGATGATCACAGTGGACCTTTCGGACGCGATGAAGACGGGGTTCGCCACGAAAAGCCCTGCCGAGATTGACTCCGCGTTCGCCCAGCTTCCGCTCGAGACGAGGGAGAGGGTGAAGGGGACCTATTTCGACAGGAACGTTGTGGCCGGAGCGTTGAATTTCGTCATTTCGCCAGCCGATGCCAAGCGCTGCGCCCTGATCTACGCCGAGGCGATGGATTTCGCCGCGGAACTCGGACGGCGCGTGAGGAAGAGAAAGGGAGGCGACGGAGTGGACCTGGAGATTTCCATTGACGAAACGACGTGTCCGACGAAACTCGAGGATCATTTCTTCATCGTCAACGAGCTCGCGGCCAGAAAGCTCGACTTCGTGTCCGTCGCTCCGCGCTTCGTAGGCGAGTTCCAGAAGGGGATAGACTACATCGGGGACGTGAATCTCTTCGAGGAGCAGTTCGCGAAGCACGCCGAACTGGCGCGAGGATGTGGGAACTACAAGATATCGGTGCATTCCGGCAGCGACAAGTTCTCGGTCTTCCCCGCGATCGGCAGGCTGACCAGGAGCAGACTCCACCTCAAGACCGCAGGAACCAGCTGGCTGGAGGCGGTCAGGGTCGTCTCGATAAGCGATCCGGGCCTCTACCGCAGAATGCATCAGAAGGCGCTGGATTCCTTCGCGGACGCGAAAAGACTATACCATGTCACCACGGACCTGTCCAAGGTCAAATCCCTGTCGTCGGTGTCCGATGCCGAGCTGCCGGACTATCTTGCGCAGAACGAATCCCGCCAGCTTTTGCACATCACATACGGGGCGATACTCTCGGACAAGTCGCTTGGCCCGGCCTTTTTCTCCTGCATAGGGGAGAACGAGAAGCTATACATCGAGAAGCTCGATGTGCATTTTACGCGGCATCTCTCGGAATTGGGCATCAAGAGGCGCTAGGCTGCAGCAGCTAGGACGCATGGAATTTCATCCATTCGTGGAGCAGTCTTTCGTATTCCAGGAGCTTGGCCCTGTAGATTTCATGCCTGCGCGGATCCGGCTCGAAGCATCTCTCTATCGAGACGAAGGCCTCGACGGCTTCGTTGAATGAATTGAATTCTCCAACGCCCATTCCGGCGAGCATGGCGGCGCCGGCGAGACCAGCCTCGCTCACCTTGGGACGCATGTAGGGCACGCCCATTATGTCCGCCTTCATCTGCAGCCAGGAGTCCGACTTCGCCCCGCCCCCTGTCGCTACGAAGCTTGAGCAGTCTATTCCCAGCGGCTTGGTGAGGTTGACATATTGCGCAAAATAGAACGTGACTCCCTCCATTATGCCTTTGAGGATTTCCCCTCTGCTGCTGCTTGTCCGCAGTCCGGCTATTATTCCCGACGCGTCCGAGACATAGCCTGGGGCGCCTGTCGGCTCGAAATAGGGCAGGATGGTCAATCCGCTTGGCTCCGGAGGCATTTCCGCCGAGAGTTTTTCGTATATGTCCGGATCGTTTTCGGCCGACGCGAAAGTCCTGCGAAACCATTTGACGAGGGAGCCGGCCTGGTTGAATATGAAAGACACGAAGAGGCCGGGGACGACGTGATGCTCAATGTTCAACCCGCATTGTCGCATCCGCTCCATGTCCGGGATGCCCTGATAGACTGGAGTGATGCATTCGAACGTGCCGATCCCGTCCACGGCGCTTCCGGGGCGGCAAATTCCTGCGCCCAGCGCGTTGCAGCACTGGTCGTGGGCGCCCACCACGACCGCCACATTGTCAGGAAGCCCGAGCTTTCCGGTCATCGCCTTGCCGACATGGCCTGCGACAGTTCCGCTCCGCAGGCATCTTGGGAGCTTCGTCCTGTCCATGCCCGCCGTCCCGAGGATTTCTCCGGACCAATCCTCCCTCTTCAGGTCGAAGAGCATTGTTCTGCTCGCGCTTGAATGGCTTATGAACGGCTCGCATCCGCAGAGATATCCGAGAAGGCCGTCCCAGAGCACGAAATGCTCCGTCCTCGAGTAAAGCTCCTGCTGATGTTCCCTGATCCAGGCGAGCTTGGGGAAGCTATAGGCTGGCGAAGGGATGTTCGCGTTGATCGAGTAGAATTCCTCCTCGCCGATCTTCTCCATGAGTTCGCGAACATATTCCCCGCCGCGCATGTCCATCGAAAGGATGCTGTCGCCGAGAATTCCATCCTTCCTGGAAACCGGAACCGCCGCCTCGCCCATGCTGCTGACGCATAGCGCCTTCACCGGATCGGCGGAGGCTGAGCACGACGCCTCCCTGACGCATTCGCAGACGGACGAGAAGACCTGCCTGCTGTCGAGCTCGGCACCCTTGTCTCCGTTGTATAGTGTGGGATATTCGCGGTATGCGAACGAGAGCTGGCGCCCCCCGTAGCTGAAGGCTGCCGCCTTGCAGCCCGATGTCCCTATGTCTATCCCGAGAAGGCTCATCGTTATTCGCACGCTCCGGTGATCTCGTATCCCAGATATCCGGTGAACGCCTCGCGTAGAGCCGTCTTCCAGGCCCCGGCGCTAACTCCGACGTGATGCCTGAAACCTTCGTATCCGACAGTCTGGAGCAGCTTTTGCAGGCCGGCGATCTTCGCAACTCCCGCACAGCCGAAGAAATCATCGTCAATCTTGTCGTCCGTGAACTCGCCCTCTCCCAAATAGAACACGAGCCTGCCGGAATCGGTCTTCGAGCTCGCGAATGTCATCGGAGAGGGAGCTATCCTTCCGACATTGCATCCCCAGCCGCATCCGGGGCCCATCGCCTTGGCGAACATCGGATGGTCTATCACCCTTCCCTTGCAGGTCATCATCTTCTGAGGGACAGGTCCGCAGTGGAAGAGTATGCACTTGTCAGGATCGTCCCCGTAGTTGTTGTTCCAGTCCAGACAGGTGGCCGGACTTTCCGAGGCCAGTTTCAGCGCGTGCATCGGAATGGCGTTGCACACGTCGAGCTCGCATGCGGCGGCGATTCCCCGGTCGTTGAGCTCGCTCAAGAGGACGCATGGCGATATGCCGAGCTCCTTCTCCATCTCTATCCAGCAGCGCAGCGCGATGCAGTCCATCTTGTATTCGGCGATGATATCGTCAATCGCCACACCCGTCTTGACAAGCATGTCGAACTTCTCCTGAGGCACCCCGTCCCAGTTGGTATAGCCCTTTAGTCTTTCGGCCTTCTCTGCGAATTTCGCAGCCCCCACCTTCACACCGCGGACCCGCATGAACAGCTCCGAAAGGTCGAGAGCCTCGGTGGTGATCCCGTGCCTCTGGAGCGCAAGCTCGTCGAAGCGGACGGTCTTGAAGGCGGTCGTCCTCGCGCCTATTGCGCCAACCGTCAGCCTGCGCATGCCTTTCACAACCCTGCACACTGCGGCGAAGTCGCGGATATGCTCCTCGAATTTTTGACTCGACGGCGAAACCGTGTGGGGAGGAAACGCCGTGAACGGCAGCCGGTATTGGCAGAACACGTCCATGACCGAGAATTTCCCGCAGAACGCGTCGCGCCTGTCGGAGAATCCCATCTTACCGGGCTCGTCCGGGTAGGCCTGGATCAGGATCGGCACGCCGCAATCCTGCAGCGCCGCTATCGCCCCGGTCTCGTCGCCGAAATTCGGCAGACAGAGTATGACTCCGTCGTATTTGCCCCTGTTCGCGTCCAGAAACTTGGCGTATTTCATCCCGTCCTCGGTCCCTTCCACGGCGCCGTATCTCGTTTCGGAGGCGTCCATGCAAATCGATCCGTGCCCGAGTCTGGCGAGAATCTTCGTCATCTCGTCTCTCGCCTCGGACACGAGTTTTTCCGGGAAGAATCCGCGGTTCCCGAAATAGAGCGCGAAAGTCGTCTTGCCTTTCTTCATTCTCAGTCCTCCCTTTGATATTTGAAAATCTCGGCTGAATCTTTAAGCTCCAGCTCGTCGTTGATGATCTTCAGCATGGCCTTATAGACAGCGTCCTGCGCAACGGCAACACCCCTCGGGAGATTCGCCTCGTAAGGCTGGCGTATCGCGGTCGCCACGTTGATCTTGGCAATGCCGTGGCGAATCGACTCGAGCACATATTCCTTGCGGATCCCGGTCCCGCCATGAAGGACAAGAGGAACCCCGGCCGCCCTGTATATCTTGCCGAGATGCGCTATGTCCAGGCGCGCGGAAATTTTCTGCTTCCCCTTCGCCGCGGCGGAAATCGCCCCATGGACGTTGCCTATCGCGACCGAAAGCCAGTCCGCTCCGCTTTCGGCGACAAATCTGCGGGCCTCTTCCGGATCGGTGAAACCTCTGCCTGACGCGAAAAGCTCCTCGTATGGGGGCAGGGGGCCTGCCTCGTGCCCCATCACCGCGCCGAGCTCGGCCTCGACGGGAATACCGGACGCATGGGCAAGCTCGACGACTTCCTTCGTGCATCTTATGTTTTCATCGAGCGGCAGGCGCGAGCCGTCAATCATCACCGACTCATAGCCGCTGTCAATCGCCCGGCGGATGATGTCCATGTAGTCCACGCGAAGATTGTCCTCGTCTATGACCGGTATGTGGTCGAGGTGCAGGCGGGTATGCTTGGAAAGGGCGAATTTCCGATATTCCTCTGCCACGGCCTCCGGACTTTTCGACTCGAACTTCTCCCATTCGAGCCTGGCGACCATGAGCAGCCCGAAGCTGTTGCAGTCTTTTATCGCTTTCACAACTGGCCCGACCATTGGCAGATACGGTATGTTGAAGCCGGGGATCGCCTTTCCCGCCGCCTCCGCCATGCGAATAAGTTCGCCGCTCTTCAAACAGGACATTGTCGCCTCCTTCTTTCCGCTCTATTATGTCTTTCTGCTGGAATTTACATTGATGTCTTGGACTTAAGAATGGATATTTTAGATAAATACATGTATATTTCTGCAAATTCATGTTCCAGATGCCGCAAAAATTTGCAGGGGCAGGCATTTCCCATTGATCAGTAGTCCCAAGGCGGCCCGTGGCCGCAACCAAAAAGAATGCCCAATAATTATAAAGGTTTTCAACACAGAACCCTAGAAGTAAGGATCTAAAAGGAGGACGGAGCGCGATGATACGCTATGGCATGAACACGAAGGAGCTCGAGGCGACGATATCCTTGATAAGCCGCCTGCTCGGGATAAGGGTGACCTTCTTCGATGCGGACGGAAGAGAACTTGAGATGAAAAGCCTTGCGAAGATGACAGCATACTGCGAAATTCGCAGAAGGGACAAGATATTCAATGCGAGATGCGTCGAATGCGACAGGGTGCATCTCGAGAAGGCGAAGAAATCGGGGGAGACGCGGATATATCACTGCCACGACGGCCTGATCGAGGGTATCATCCCGCTATGCGATATCGGCGGGGTCTATCTTGGCTCGATAGTCTTCGGACAGATCAGGGACAAGTCTGTCCGGCGCAGGAATCTGCCTGCGAAATTCGCAAAGGCCTACTCGCTGCTTCCGTCGTTTTCATACTCGAAGGCCGTCGAGATTGGCACACTGCTCAAGTATGTCAGCGAATACATAATCCACAGCGAGATAGTAAAAAGGCGGAGCCTTCCCTGGGCCGACAGGGTCGAGGCGTGCATGAATTCCAATCTTTCGAGGAGAATATCGGTTTCGGAGCTGGCGCGCGAAACGGGATTCTCCGCGTCTTTCATCCAGCACAGGTTCAAGGAGGACTACGGGGTCTCCCCGGCCAAATACATGGTTGGGATAAAGATGAAGTCGGCGCACAGGATGCTGTCCGATGGCGCCAGCGTGAAGGAGACGGCGGAGACGCTCGGATTCCACGACCAGTTCCACTTCTCCAAGGCGTTCAAGAGGCATTTCGGAGTTCCTCCGTCGGAAATTCGGAACTCCTCCACTTTTCCGTCTCGCTGGCGATCTTGAGCACCTCCGCTATCCGGACCGGGAAAAGAAGTTGAATGCCTCCCCGGAGATTGTATAATAAGGGAAAAAGGAGAATTTGCATGAGAGGATCCATTGCCGCTGGAATCATAGTCGCCGGAGCCCTCGGCTTGATCGGTGACATGCACGCCACGGAGCCGCTGCGCATAATCCGCATAGGCGGCTCGATAACGCATGGAGGCAGGGCGGACAGGGATGAATACACATACCGCTGCCCGTTGTTCTGCCCGCTGAAGGAATTAAAATAAGGAAAAATGGGCGAACATCATGGCGGCCTGGACAACGGATTATCTTCTGCTTGAGGAGGAGTTCATTCAGAGGAAGGACGAGGGCGTGGTCGTTCCACAGGCGCTCCAGAGCAGATTCGACGCATTGAAGGCGGACGATGGAAGCGGAACAAACAGCGATCTCGGAACTGTCTACGCGAAAGTCCGCAGAAATATCTGCAGATAACTCGTGGAAATTCGTCCGGAACATCATCCGATCCAGCACGGATTGTCCTTGCCTGAGCTCGGACCGATCGAACCAGCTTCGCTGTTTCTCATCCAGCCGGGGATGCGGGTGGGATGATCGGAGTGGCTCCGGCGGCTGGATTCGAACCAGCGACCAAGTGGTTAACAGCCACCTACTCTACCGCTGAGCTACGCCGGAATCTATCGTTCAATTATCTGAATACCTTCGATTCTCCCCTTGGCTATGGCTGTAAACCACAAGTGGTTCCCGCCACGGCGGGTCCGCCTCTGGCGGAAACAGCCACCTACTCTACCGCTGAGCTACGCCGGAATCTATCGTTCAATTATCTG
>DYMC01000057.1:8059-13036 GCA_020721745.1 Lentisphaera sp.
AAACCACAAGTGGTTCCCGCCACGGCGGGTCCGCCTCTGGCGGAAACAGCCACCTGCTCTACCGCTGAGCTACGCCGGAATCGCTGAATGGAGAAAAAACAGCCGATACCCTAATCCATGATTTGAAAAAGACAAGCATGCTTTCGATTTTTCCGCCAAAATTTTGCCGTATCATTCTTTTCTCATGACCAGTCCAGTCCATCCCTGTCTGGATTTTCTGCGGAGCAAGCTGAATCCGGAGAAGGCGGAAAGGACTTCCCGCGCGTCCGCGTCAGGTATGCCGGCAAGTATCATGAGGCCGTTGTCGGCGGTCAAACGTCCGAGGACTTCTTTGTTCTGGATCAAGGCGGTGGAGATTATGTTTGCGGCAACGACATCGAAATGGCCGATATTCCTGGCTTTCTCTAGTCCTACGCATGCAAGCTTGGCATCTGTTTCGGACAAAGCATTTCTCCTCATGTTTTCCAGAGCCGTCTCAACCGCCTCCGGGTCATTGTCGAAGGCCACCACAGGGGAATAGCCCAGCCTGCACGCGGCTATTGAAAGTATTCCGGAGCCGCATCCGGCGTCTAGAAAAGACTGTTTCTTGTTCTGGCGCCTCGCCCTCTCGATCTCGTTCAGGCAGAAGCGTGTGGTCTCGTGCTTGCCCGTCCCGAAACTCATCCCGGGGTCAAGTTCGAGTATCAGATCCCCCTGCCTCCGACGATGATCGAGCCAGGAAGGCTTAACGACCAGGTGTCTTCCCACTTTCAACACTTTGAAATGTCGCTTCCATTTCTCGCTCCAGTCCTCTTTTTGAAGCTTGCTAGTCCTTGTCCAGATGATGCGAATTCCGCAGTCTTTCAGCAGTTCGGCATTGTCCCTGAGCCTCCTGCCGATTTCATCCAGCTCCTCGGCGCTTTCCCGGTAGAATTTTACGGTCATGCCGGAGGACTTCGGGCGCTTCGTGAGAGTGAAATCGGTTCCAAACGGAGAGAACGCCTCGAAAGCGGCATCCTCGGAAGGCGCGGAAATGCGAATTTCGCGGACGTGAAGAGTTTTTGAGTTGTTCTTTAGCATTATTTTCCGCATCTGATTTTCACGCTGAGCCTGTGCGCCTCGAGACCCTCCGTCCTCGCGATGTCCGCGATGGCTGAGGATTCCCTGGCTATGGCCTCCCTGCTGTATTCAATCAGACTGCTTCTCCGGAAAAAATGCTCTGCGGAGAGCCCGGAGAAAAATTTCGCCGTTCCTCCCGTCGGGAGCACATGGCTGGGTCCGGCCACGTAGTCGCCGGCGCATTCCGGTGTCCACTGCCCTATGAAGATTGCGCCCGCCGCCGCCACCTTCGAGGCTATCCTCCTGGCGTCCTTGCACTGTATTTCCAAATGTTCCGGGGCGTATTCCCCTGCGATTTTCGCGGCAGTGGCGATGTCCTCGACCAGCACTATGAAAATGCCATTCTCGATCACGTTGAGGAGTGCCTTGGAGCGTTTTAGCTTCGCCGAGAAGGCGGCCAGCTTCCCCATCACCGCTTTCGCAAGGGTTTCATCGGTCGAAAGCAGAACCGCCTGCTCGTGCCCGCTTCCATGTTCGGCCTGGGAAAGAAGATCGGCGGCCACCAGTTCCGGATTCGCGCTGGAGTCGGCGATCACCATTATCTCGGACGGGCCCGCGGCCATGTCTATTCCTACCGTCCCGTAGACGAGTTTTTTTGCCGCCGTCACGTAGGCGTTTCCCGGGCCGACTATCTTCTCGACCTTCCTCACCGTCTCCGTCCCGTAGGCCAGCGCGCCTATGGCATAGACCCCGCCAAGGCGATACGCCTCGGTAACCCCCGCGACCTTCATCGCATACAGGACCGCCGGATTGACTCCCCCCCGGGATGGAGGTGTGACCGCTACGATCTCCTTCACTCCTGCGATTTTCGCAAGCGCCGCGCAGTGTATCGCGGTCGAGACGAGGGGGGCGGCCCCTCCCGGGATGTAGACTCCAACGCGGTCCATCGGGGAGAACTTCTCTCCAAGGGTAACTCCCTTTCTAGGGGAGAACGTCCACCCTCTTGGTATCTGCTTCTTCGCGAATTCCTCTACATTTTTCGCCGCGAGGCGTATATGCTTTTTCAGAGCCGGGCTGGTAATTTTCCCGGCGGCCTTGAATTCGGCCTCGTCTATGCGGAAATCGCGCGGGCCCATCCTGACCCCGTCAAACTTGCCTGCGAATTTTGCGAGCGCCGAGTCTCCTTTCAGTCTGACCTCCTCGAGTATTCCGGAAACGGACTTTTCAATATCCTTTGGATAGGCCCTGCGGTTGAAGAGCTCGCGGAGCGTCTCCATGTCCCTTTCTCTTCTCGCGAGAAGAAATCTCATGAGGATATAGTCTCCATTCTTGAATTTGAAAAACCGTTGAGAATGATGATCGAGCCGATTGGTGTGTAATCTAGCCTGCCGTGCGAAAAGTGCCATTGGACTTCCAGTTTGACATGCCCCGGAATGCTGGTATATTGCAGGCGAAAAACCAAAACAACAAAACGTAGAGAGGTATAGATGAGCAAGATCAATGTGGACCACGTCTTCACGTCGGAATCGGTTTCAGAGGGGCATCCGGACAAGGTCTGCGACCAGATATCCGATGCGATGCTCGACGCGTGCCTGAAGGATGATCCGAACAGCCGCGTGGCCTGCGAGACGCTTGCTACGACGGACCTCGTGGTCATATCCGGCGAAATCACTACGAAGAGCTTTGTGGACTGGGACGCGGTGGCCAGGAAGGTCGTCGCCGAGATAGGCTACACCGACAGGACGATAGGCTTTTCCGCCGATGATTGCAAGGTGATGATATGCATACACAAGCAGTCGCCGGATATTTCGCAGGGTGTGACCGAGGGGCAGGGGCTTTTCAAGGATCAGGGTGCCGGCGATCAGGGGATGATGTTCGGATACGCCAGCAACGAGACGGCCGAGTTCATGCCGGCCCCGATAGTGTTTGCCAACAATATGGTTGCGGAATTCGCCAGGTTGCGCAAGAGCAACCCGAAGAAATACTGCTTCCTGAGGCCGGACTCCAAGAGCCAGGTCTCGGTAAGATACGAGGGAGGCAGGCCTGTCGGCGTGGAGACGATAGTCCTTTCCCACCAGCACACGCCCGATATGAAGAGGAAGCAGCTCGAGGATCTGACGCGCGAGGTCGCCAGGAAGGTCATTCCCGCCAGCCTCATGAAAGGCAATGTGAAGTATTATGTCAATCCCACCGGCAGATTTGAATTTGGCGGACCTCACGCGGACACCGGGCTGACTGGCAGGAAGATAATAGTGGACACCTACGGCGGTGTCGGCTCGCACGGCGGAGGCGCGTTCTCCGGCAAGGACCCGAGCAAGGTTGACCGCTCGGCGGCATACATGTGCAGATACGTGGCGAAGAACATCGTCGCCGCGAAGCTCGCGTCCAAATGCGAGATACAGGTGGCATATGCGATCGGCGTGGCCCAGCCCCTGAGCGTAAACATAGACACATATGGCACTGGCGCGCTGAAGAACGACAGCATACTCGAGAAGGTGGTGCGCCAGGTCTTTGATCTGCGTCCTGCGGCGATAATAGACAGCTTGAAGCTGAAGCATCCCTTCAAGAACGGCTGGTCATACCAGAAGACGGCCGCCTACGGGCACTTCGGCAGGAACGTCTTCCCATGGGAGAAGACCGACATGGTGAAGGAACTCCAGGCGGCAGCCAAGAAACTTGCCTGATGCAGTCCGGGAGCACAAGAATCATAGGCGCGGGTTCGCCCATACTTGACATTCTGGTCAAGGCGGACGACAGCTTCATCGAGGGGAAGGCCGGTGGCGGGAAGGGCGGTTCCCGCATGGTTTCCTCCGCTGAATTCGATGCGATGCTTTCCGCGTCCGGACCCGGGCGGAAGATCGCTCCCGGCGGCTCGTCCGCGAACACGATATTCGGTCTGGCCCGTCTCGGGCTGAAGACAGAATTCCTCGGCGCGGTAGGGGCTGACAAGGATGGCGACTTCTACCGTGCCAGATACGAGGCGATGGGCGGTTCCGCGGCGAAGATAAGGGTCAAGAAGGATTTTCCCACCGGGCGCTGTCTGTGTATGATCAGTCCAGATTCGCAGAGGACGATGCGGACCGATCTTGGCGCCGCGATAAGCATGTCCCCCGAGGAGATATCTCCCGCCGACTTCAAGGGCTGCACCCATATGCACATGGAGGGCTATCTGCTTTTCAACAAGCCTCTTGCGATGAAGATGCTGGCCGCCGCGAAATCATCCGGCCTTTGCATAAGCCTGGATTTGTCCAGCTTCGAGGTCGTGAAGGCCTTCGGCGACATCGGCTCCCTGCTGGATGAATACGTTGACATCGTCTTCGCGAACGAGGACGAGGCGGCGGCCTTCTCCGGGGGAGGGGAACCGGAGGCGGCGCTGGATTCTCTCTCGAAGCTCTGTGGAATTGCCGCGGTGAAGCTGGGGAAGGATGGAGCGCTGATAAAGCGCGGACCGGAACTCTGCAGAGTGCCTGCGAGGAAGGTCAAGGCCGTTGACAGCACTGGCGCGGGCGATATGTGGGCGGCCGGCTTTCTATATGGCATCCTCAACGGCAGAGGACTGCTCGAGTCCGGCGGATTTGGCGCCTTGCTCGGCGCGGAGGTCGTCCAGATATTCGGTGCCGACATCCCCGAGGAGAGATGGAAGCTCATCAGGCAGTCCTGCCACGTCTCACCCTGAAATTCCAATCTCTTCGGCTTGACTTTTACATGATGGCAAATAAGTTATCGTTGTTTTGTGAAGTATTTCCACGGAACGGAAGCAGTAAATATTCACTGAACTCTCACGCAGAACATGAGGAAGCCCTTCTCGAAAAAAGATGAAGAAAAATATGGCTAACCCTTTGACCTGGCGCGATTTATGCGACAGGTGGGCAGGCAGACATGTCTTAGCCCAAATTTCGCACTCTAAAAAACAACCTTGTTGATTATCAGCAACTTACG